>CAJWSQ010000031.1 GCA_913045895.1 uncultured Flavobacteriales bacterium
ACGCTACAGAAGTTCAGAATGCAGCTTGGGATAATTTTGGCACTCAACTGGCTTGGTTGCAAAGTGCCGATACAACCGATTACAAAAACTACACGCTTCAACTATTGGCTGATACAAGCATCCAATCGGTTGCAGACTCAACCAGTGCCTTTTTATATGCCGATTTTTCTCCAAGTAAAAACGGCTCTATCCGCTTCTCTAAAAACGGCAAGCAACTGTATTTCGGAATTGCACCAGTTCAAGTGGAAGATCCAAAAGACACTTTATTGAAAGATGAAAAATACACGGTTGATGTTTGGAAATGGGACGATGACCGCATCCAGCCCGAGCAATTGAAACGCGTAAAACGCGATGAACGCAAAACTTTCATGGTAGTGTATCACACGGCTGCTCAAAAATTGGTTCAGCTAGAAGATAGCGTTATCACTGATGTGCATGTAGATTACAAACACAACCACACTTGGGGAACCAGTCGCGATGATTCGCCTTACATGGTTGAGCGCACCTGGACCTATCCGTGGCGTTCTGATTTGTATTACGTAAACACACTTGACGGCCGCAAAGAGAAAATCACCAGCGGAGTTTTATACGGAAACTCATTCTCACAAACTGCCAAATACGCCACTTGGTACAACACCGAAGACTTCAACTGGTATGCCGTTCGATTGGGTTCAACAGACACCATCAATTTAACAGGATCACTCACAACCAATGGCGAACAATTTTACAATCGCGATGGTGAAGTTCCTGCGCCAGCTTATCCGTATGGAATTGTTGGTTGGACTGCAAACGACAATCAAGTGTTGATTCAAGCACGCAACGAGATTTGGATCATTGACCCCAGCGGAAAGCAATCGCCAAAAGCATTGAGCAATGGTTTTGCCAACGACAACAATACAGCTATTCAAATTTTGAGTTTTGATGACAACGCGGAGTTTGTCAACTTAGATTCTACGCTTTTCATCAAGGCAACAAATAGAACCAACAACCAAACATTTTACTATTTACACGAGCCGAATACAGAGAAACTCACTTTGCTTTACGGTGGTGATTTCTTCTTGAGAAGCCCACTCAAAGCCAAGTATGCCGATCAGTTTATTTTCAGACGCGAAACCTTCCAGGATTACCGCAACATTTGGTGGTTACCGAAAGGTAAAATGAGTGCCGAATTGTTTGCCGATGCGAAACGGATAACAACCACCAACCCTGAAAAAGAAAACTATTTATGGGGAACGGTTGAGCCGTATTTCTGGACAGATTTCAACCAAAGAGAATGCAAAGGATTGCTCTTTAAACCAGAGGATTTCGATCCGTCAAAATCATATCCTATGGTTGTTTATTTCTACGAAAAGAACTTTGAAACGCAGCATGCGCACCGTCCGTTTAGGCCAAGTCATTCAACCATAAGTGTGCCGTTTTACACCAGCAACGGATATTTGGTTTTCATACCAGATGTGCACTACTCCACTGGTCACCCAGCAAAAGATGCCTATAACGCCATTGTGAGTGGCGCTTACAGTTTGGCCAAAGAGCCTTGGGTAAACGAACACAAAATGGGAATTCAAGGGCAAAGTTGGGGCGGCTATCAAGTGGCGGCTTTGGTTACACAAACCGATACGTTTGCTGCTGCCATGGCTGGAGCTCCGGTAAGTAACATGACTTCTGCTTACGGTGGTATTCGTTGGGGAAGCGGATTGAGCCGCATGTTCCAATACGAGCAATCACAAAGTAGAATTGGATCTACGCTGTGGGAAAACCCCGATTTATACATTGAAAACTCTCCGGTATTTCACTTGCCAAATGTGAATACACCATTGCTCATTATGCACAACGACAACGATGGCGCTGTGCCGTGGTACCAAGGAATTGAAATGTTTATGGGTTTGAGACGCTTGCAAAAACCAACCTGGATGTTGGTTTACAACAACGAAGAACACAACCTGATGCAAGTGCCCAACCGCAAAGATTTAAGCATGCGCATGTTCCAATTTTTCAATTATTACCTGAAAGATGAACCGATGCCACAATGGATGCAAGACGGAATTCCTGCACTCCAAAAAGGCAAAGTGAATGGGTATGATTTGATGGAGAAATAAAGGAATAACTAACACAACGGAAAGGTTCTTTAATTTTATGGCTCATTAAATCCTTTTGCGTTATGAAGTATAAAATTGAGGACTATGAATTCTCACCTCGCTTAAAACAGAAAACTAAAGTTCCTATACCTGAAAGTCTCTATAGATATTTCAGTATTAACACTAATAATATCGAGGCATTAGAAAAATTCTCTCTTTGGGCCTCTCAACCTGATCAGTTCAACGATTTGTTCGACTCTTCAGAGGTCAAACTGACGACCAGTACACTAAGCCCGAACAAATACAGAGCCTTATTTGACAAATACATCGAACATGATTTTGAAAGTCCTGAATATATTTCAGAATTTAAAGATCACATCTATTTTTATTATCTAAACCGCTTAGGAATTATTTGTACCACAACTACAATGACCAACGAACTACTATGGGCACATTACAGTAACAACAATGGTTTCGCTCTTGAAATTGACTACATGAACCTACCACCTAATTTTCAAGATCCAGTTGAAATGAACTACGCAAAAAATCTCGATGAATTCACCAACTTTAAAAATAATGACCCTTTTCAAACAATTTTTCTAAATTCTCTTATCAAGAAAGATATATGGTCATACGAAGATGAGTTTAGAATATTCGTCTCACCTAGAAATAACTCAAACACCAAAATATTTGAAAATCCTGTTGGATTTTACAGAAACAATAAAGAAACAATTCAAAAACAAAGTCGTCTATTTAGAGTCAATAAGTCGATTTTTAAATCTATAGCGTTAGGCTTTCATTTTTTCACCAATCACATAACAAAATCAGACTTTGATAGAATAGATATTAGGTTTGACACTAGCGATGAGCAATCAGACTTGAAGAGGAGAGTACTCGAATTTGGAGTAAAAAATAAAATACCATTTTTTAACACAGCAATAAGCAAGGTTACTTTTGAGCTAGATAGCTACCCAATTAAAATCAAAAAGATAAACTCAAACCTATTCCATATCTACAAATGAGTCTCCTACTATTTATTATCCCATTGATCATTATTAACCCCTTCTACTCTAACCAAACCCACCAAATGGTGTTTCAGCGTTTTAGAAGCAACCAATTGATCAATCAATTTGACACGGTTAATTTGGAGGTCACACAATCCGATTCCATTATCAGGTATCGAGCTAAAGAAAGCAGAGGTCAATTTTTTGAGTATTCATTCGAGCCCAAGAAAAACTTATATAAACCTGTTTTCACAGATCCTTTACTCGGTGACGTTTATTTCAAACAAGATCATGTAGATCAGATGCTGGACTCAGGAATTTCAACTTATTATTCATACAAATGGGGAAACCTCAGCTCTAAAGGCAATCAAATCCAATCGGGTAGAGTTATATACCAAATTGATGGAAAGCGAATTCCTAAAAAAACCAGGATAAAACTAATCCAGTAAAACCTACCTCCTAATCGCTTCCACAGGGTTGAGACGAGAAGCTGAAAGTGCTGGTACAAAACCAGAAATCAGCCCAATGGTTGCAGAAATACCAAAACCTAGAATGATGTTTCTGAGTGAGAGAATCACTTCAAAATCGGCAAAAACGGTAATGGCCATTCCAATCAAGAAAATGAAAAACAGTCCTACTCCACCGCCAATCACACAAAGAATAATGGCTTCGGCCAAAAACTGAGTCAGGATAAAGCTGTTACGTGCTCCCAACGATTTTTGAATTCCAATAACCCCAGTGCGTTCTTTCACCGAAACAAACATGATGTTGGCGATTCCAAAGCCGCCAACCAAAATGGAGAATCCACCAATAATCAATCCTACCATCCCGATAAAGGCAAAGAAATCATCAAACCCACGTGACAAAATACTGATTTCGTTGAGGGCAAAATTCTGGTCTTCTTTGGGTTTCAATCTGCGCAAAGAGCGCATAATTACCATCATTTCATCTTTCAACTGAGGTATAGAAACACCCTCTTTGGCTTTGGCAAAAATCTTAGGCGAAACCCAGCGCATTTTCAGGTTAATCATAGACTGGGCGTAGTTCACAGGAATCACCACTGTTTCATCTAAACTGGTTCCAAACATGCCATCGCCCTCGCGAGCAAAAACACCCACAACGGTGGTTGATTTGCCACCAATTTTCACTTGTTGCCCAACAGGGTTGATAGATCCAAACAGCACATAAGCCACATAATCGCCAATGATACAAACAGGGCTTCCGCTTCTGAATTCTTGCTGAGTCATGTATCTACCATCGGCCAACTTAAAGCTGCGCACTTGATCGTATTGCGGAGTAATGGCTTTAATATCTTGCCCCTGAATGCTATTGCTTTTGAATTTTATGGTCTTCGAAAAATCAAGCTCAAACCCCGTTGCTGAAGCAAACTCACTTCGTGCAGCAATTTGCTCCAACTCTTTCAATGAAACCTCTGGTCGATTTACAAACTCCCACCATGGATAATCGCTCCCCATAATCCAAGGCCATTTTTCTACATAAACCACATTCTCACCCAACTCTTGAATACTGCCTCTAATCTCACCTTCTAAGGCATCAACCAGCGTAAAAACAGACACAATAGAGAAAATACCAATGGTAACTCCCATCAGCGAAAGCAAGGTGCGAAGCTTGTTTACAGCCAAGGCTTGAACGGCAAAAACTAAACCCTCAAAAAGTATTCGAGCTTGTTTGAACATGATTCAAAAGTAGTGGAACGAAATACCACAAAACGAACCGCTCATCACAATTCGACAAAATTGTGCGTAACCCGTTGAAAACAGACTGTTTTTCACATTGGTTGTTAGGCTTAATATGCCTACTATTGCACACGAATAAATGTGTTAGAATGGAGTCGGGAAAAAAGATTCAAAAGGCTTTAATTTCAGTCTTTTACAAAGATGGTCTAGAACCAATAGTTGCAGAACTAAACAAACAAGGCGTTGAAATTTACTCAACCGGTGGTACTCAGAAGTTTATCGAAGAACAAGGAGTTCCGGTTAAAGCCGTAGAAGATTTAACTAGCTACCCTTCCATTTTAGGTGGACGTGTAAAAACCCTTCACCCAAAAGTTTTCGGTGGTATTTTGGCGCGTGGTAACAACCCAAAAGACGCTGAAGAGTTAGCAGAATTTGAAATCCCACAATTCGATTTAATCGTTGTTGACTTGTATCCGTTTGAGGAAACAGTTAAAAGTGGCGCTGATCACCAATCAATTATCGAGAAAATTGACATCGGTGGTATCTCATTGATTCGTGCTGCTGCTAAAAACTTCAACGATACATTGATTCTTTCTTCAAGAGATCAGTATGCTGGTTTCTTAGAATTATTGCAAGCGCAAAACGGTGAAACCTCTGTTGATCAACGTAGAGAATTTGCTACGGAAGCATTCAACATGAGCTCACACTACGATACAGCTATTTACAATTGGTTTGCAGGTGAAGATGCTTCAGCATTGAAACGCAGCTATTTGAATGGCCAAGTTCTTCGCTACGGTGAAAACCCTCATCAAAAAGGTGTTTTCTACGGAGACTTAAGCGAAATGTTTGAAAAATTACACGGTAAAGAGCTTTCTTACAACAACTTGTTGGATGTAGACGCTGCTGTGAATTTAATTGCTGAATTCAACACGTGTACTTTTGCCATCTTAAAACACAATAACGCTTGTGGTTTAGCGGTTAGAGATACGTTGAAACAAGCTTACGAGGATGCGTTGGCTGGCGATCCTGTTTCTGCTTTTGGTGGAGTTATGATTACCAACCAAACCATTGATTTGGAAACAGCTCAGGAAATCGATAAAATCTTCTACGAAGTATTAATCGCTCCTGCTTTTGATGCAGATGCATTGGAATTGTTGACCAAAAAGAAAAACCGCATCATCTTAGTATTGAAACATACCAACTTACAAGCGAAACAAGTTCGCACCGTGTTAAACGGAGTGTTGGTACAAGATAGAGACGCAAAATCTGAAGTTGCTGCCGATTTACAAACCGTTACTCAAAAAGCGCCAACATCTAGCGAAATCAGCGATATGTTGTTTGCAAGCATCGTGGTAAAACACACGAAAAGTAACGCCATTGTTTTGGCAAAAAACAACCAATTGTTGGCTTCAGGTACCGGACAAACATCACGTGTTGATGCGTTGCGTCAAGCCATCCACAAAGCCTCTAGTTTTAAATTCGATTTGAATGGTGCTGTTATGGCAAGTGATGCATTCTTCCCATTCCCAGATTGCGTGGAGATTGCAGACGAAGCAGGAATTACTGCTGTTATACAGCCGGGAGGATCGATTCGTGACCAAGATTCAGTAGATTATTGCGATAAACACAATATGGCAATGGTTACTACAGGAACTCGTCATTTTAAACATTAATTTTATTTACCTTTCTTCGGTTAAAGAAAAACAGGGAGGACAGCATACCACATGGGGTTATTTGATTTTTTCACGCAAGAAATTGCGATAGATTTAGGAACAGCAAATACATTGATTATCCACAACGATAAGGTTGTGGTTGACGAACCCTCTATTGTTGCCCAAGACCGAAAAACTTCGAAGTTTATTGCCGTTGGTAAGCAAGCCCAAAAAATGCACGGTAAAACGCATGAAGACATCAAAACCATTCGCCCGTTGAAAGACGGTGTGATTGCAGATTTCCATGCAGCCGAGCACATGATTCGCGGAATGATTAAAATGATCAACCCGGGAAAACGCTTGTTCCAACCTTCATTAAAAATGGTAATCTGTATTCCATCGGGGATTACTGAGGTAGAAAAACGTGCCGTTAGAGACTCTGCTGAGCATGCTGGCGCAAAAGACGTTTACCTCATCCACGAGCCAATGGCTGCTGCTATTGGTATCGGTATCGATGTGGAAGAACCAATGGGAAACATGATTATTGATATAGGTGGTGGTACCAGTGAGATTGCCGTAATAGCTCTTGGTGGTATTGTTTGTGATAAAAGTATTCGCGTTGCCGGTGATGAATTCACTAGCGATATTGAAGATTACATGCGCAGACAACACAACATCTTAATTGGTGAACGCACGGCAGAACGCATTAAAATTGAAGTCGGTGCGGCATTGGTAGATTTAGATAATCCGCCAGAAGAGTTTGCCGTACACGGACGAGATTTAATGACGGGTATTCCGAAAGAGATTAAAGTATCACACGTTGAGATTGCTCACGCTTTGGATAAATCCATTTCGAAAATTGAAGAAGCGATCTTAAGTGCTTTGGAGATGACTCCACCTGAGTTATCAGCCGATATTTATAAAACCGGTATTTACTTAGCCGGTGGTGGTTCTATGTTGCGTGGTTTAGATAAACGTATCGCCATGAAAACCAAATTGCCTGTTCACGTGGCCGAAGATCCACTAAGAGCAGTAGCAAGAGGTACTGGAATTGCCCTTAAGAATGCCGACAGATTCAAGTTCTTAATTAAATAATATTCTAAGCGGGCTCTAATGCCCGCTTTTTTGTGCATCCAGCAGTATGCGAAACCTGATCAATTTTTTCATACGATATCATGCTGCATTCCTGTTCGTGTTTTTGGAATGTATTGGGTTTGCTATTCTGGTTGCTAACAACAATTACCACAACATCCGTTTCTTAAGTTGGACTGCTGAAATTAGCGGAAGCTTCTATGATGCAACCAACAACTTTACGGAATACATTCACCTGAAAGAAGCCAATGATCAATTAGCGGCTGAAAATGCTGCCTTGAAAGAACAATTGCGCAGTAGCTACAACTCCAATAAGAGTCACTTTTTACCCGTTGCTGATACCAATTTGGCACTTCAATTTGAATACACTCCAGCTAAAGTGATTCAAAGTACGGTGAACAAACGCAACAACTACATCATCATTGATAAAGGTTCTGAAAACGGAATCGAAAAGGAAATGGGTGTTGTTAGCACATTGGGTTTGGTTGGTATTGTTACCGAAGCAAGTAGTCATTACGCTACGGTGATGCCAGTAATCCATAGCAAATCACGCATCAGTGCTCGATTAAAGAAAAACAACTTCTTTGGTATTATGAGTTGGAATGGATTGGATCCTACCATTGCTCAATTGAGCGATATTCCAACACACGTGAAAATTGCTGAAGGTGATACCGTTGTTTCCAGAGGATCAAGCGGTATTTTCCCAGAAGGGACACCCATTGGAATTATCGATAGCTGGATTGAAGATCCATCTACTGGATTTTACGTGATTCAAATCAAACTAAACAACAATTTCAGAAGTACTTTCTACGTACAAGTTATTAAAAACATCCAACAACCAGAAATTGACACCTTGGAAGTAGAACAGGAGGAATTACCATGATAGTTGCTGGTTACAATATATTGCGATTCATCTTTTTGGTGTTGCTCCAAGTATTGGTTCTAAACGGAATTGGATTGGGTGGATACATCAATCCATACGTTTATGTATTAATCATTTTGGCGCTTCCAGTAGAAACTCCAAAGTGGGCAACTTTACTCATCGGATTTGCTACAGGTTTGTGCATCGATTTATTTACCCGAACCATGGGAATGCACATCACAGCCAGTATTTTCTTGGCCTACATCCGCATTGTGGTTTTGCAGTTTATGGCTCCGCGAGAGGGTTACGAAGTTGGATCTTCACCATCCATCAGAGATATGAGCTTAGCGTGGTTCATGACTTATGCTGGTATTCTCATTATCATGCACCATTTATTTCTATTTTTCGTTGAAGCATTTACAGTTGACCAATTCTGGTACACTTTGAGCAAAGCGTTGTTGAGTTCGGTGATCACCTTCATTTTGGTTATTCTGTTTCAATTTTTAGGATCACAACCGAAAAGGAGTATCAACTAAGTGGATCGTTACGAAAACCGAAGGTTTCTGATTTTAGCCATTTTCATCATCATTGGCTCCATCTTCCTGTTTCGTTTATTCTACATACAGGTAATTGACGACACGTATAAAGCATCTGCAGATAACCAAGCTTTGCGTTATGTCACCCAATATCCAGCGCGTGGAATTATCTATGATAGAGACATGGAATTACTGGCTTACAATGAAGCCGCTTATGATTTAATGGTAACTCCAAGAATGGTTGACCCAGAAATGGACACCACGGCCTTTTGCGAGTTAATAGGAATTGATAAAGAACTCTTCATTGAACGATACAGCAAAGCACGTAGACACTCGAGATACAAAGCATCTGCTTTCGAAAGACAAATTCCTGCAGATGAGTGGGCTTCAATTTCTGAGAAGCTATACAACTATCCCGGTTTTTACGGTGAGAAAAGAACATTGAGAAGATTTCCTGAACCCATCGCTGGACACGTTTTGGGTTATATCAGTGAGGTTAACAGCAAAGACATTGAAAACGATTCGTACTACCAACCAGGTGATTATATCGGTGTAAACGGATTGGAAAAAACCTATGAAACAGAATTGCGTGGAAAACGCGGAATGAAGGTTTTGTTGGTTGATGTACACAACTCCGTTAAAGGAAGTTATTTAGAAGGTGAGTTGGATTCTGTTCCTGTTCCAGGATCCATTTTGGTGTCTACACTAGATCGTGAGCTACAAGCTTACGGTGAGTTGTTGATGCAAAACAAAAAAGGAAGTATCGTAGCTATTGAGCCTTCAACGGGTGAGATTTTGGCTTTGGTATCTTCACCTGCATACGACCCCAATTTATTGGTAGGAAGAGAACGTTCTAAAAACTACAAGGTGCTGGTTCAAAACGATTCGTTGAATCCACTTTTCAACCGTGCAATTAATGCGGTTTACAGACCAGGATCGATTTTCAAATTGGTGCAATCTTTAGTCGCGTTGCAAGAAGGTGTGATTACGCCAAACACTCGATTTGTGTGTAATAGAGCTCTAATCAATTGTCACGGTGCTCACAGCAATGATAATCTTCCGCAAGCCATTCAGCACTCGTGTAACCCGTATTTCTATCAAACATACAAGCGCTTGATTCAAGGTGGAAGAGCGAACAGCATTTTCGAAGATAGTCCACTCGGGTTAACCGTTTGGCGCGATTATGTGATGAGCTTTGGATTTGGTACTCGTTTACAAACTGATATCCCTGGAATGAGCAAAGGTTTTGTGCCTGATGTGAATTTCTACAACAAATGGTATGGCGAAAATCGTTGGGCTTTCTCAACCATTTACTCCAACAGTATTGGTGAAGGTGAGTTGGGCGTTGTTCCAATTCAAATGGCCAATTTGGCTGCGATTTTAGCCAATCGTGGATATTACTACATTCCACATTTGGTGAAACACATTGGCGTAATGCCGAAACGTGAAATCTACCAAGAAAAGCAATACACCAAAGTAGACAGCATGCACTTTCAAAGTGTAATTGACGCATTAGAAAATGTGGTAAATGCTGATGGTGGTACTGCCAGAAGAGCTCGTTTAGACAGCATTATTGTTTGCGGTAAAACCGGAACAGTACAAAATAAAAACAGTCCAGATCACTCCGTATTTATGGCCTTTGCACCTAAAGTAAATCCACAAATTGCAATAGCGGTTTATGTAGAAGATGCTGGTTGGGGTGGATCTTGGGCAGCGCCAATTGCCAGTTTGATGATTGAGAAATACATCAATGGCGATATCAAAAACAAAGCGAAAGAAGAACGCATTTTAGAAGCCGACTTCATTCACATTGAGGAGACTGAAAAATAGTGCAACGCAGTAAACGACATATATTCGAAGATGCCGATTGGGTTTTAATCTTACTGTTTTTGCTTTTAGCAATTATGGGCTGGATTAACATCTATGCCGCATCTTACAACGAAGAGCACCAATCCATTTTTGATTTCAGTATGAACTATGGAAAGCAAATGATTTGGATTGTAGCCAGCTTGGTTTTAGCATCGGTCATTATGCTTACCGATGTCCGGATTTACGAGCAATTCGGGTATGTTATTTACGGCATTACCTCTTTCCTCCTTTTGCTCGTTCTGGTGGCGGGCACCGAGATTAAAGGTGCGCGATCGTGGTTTACAATTGGAGGTGTACTCAGCTTGCAACCCTCAGAATTTGCCAAGTTTGGGACGGCATTGGCTGTTTCTAAATACTTATCATCTCTGAACGTAAAAATCACGGATTTACAATCGAGGTTGACAACGATACTATTGCTTGCCATACCTGGTGTTTTAATCACCTTGCAACCCGATCCAGGCTCTACCTTGGTTTACGTTTCTTTTGTTTTTGTAATGTATCGCGAAGGGATGTCTGGAAACGTTCTTCTACTGGGATTGATTACAGCAGTTCTCTTTATTGTGACACTCATTTTAAAGCAAACATCGGTTGGCATTCCTTTTACCGATTTTGAAATGAACGGTAAGTTCATGTTGGTGCTTACCATTCTCATTATTACCGGAGTTGCTTGGTTTGTCATGAAAAGCTACAACAAGAAAATCTGGAGTACACTTTTAATCGGAGCTATTGTTTCCATCGGGTTTGTAATGAGTGTGGATTACGTTTTTGATAACGTTTTTAAAGACCGACACCGAAACCGCATCAATGAATTATTGGGAATTATATCTGATCCAACAGGTACAGGATATAACCAACATCAAAGTAAAATTGCCATCGGGTCAGGTGGATTTAGCGGGAAAGGATTTCTTCAAGGAACACAAACCAAATTCGATTTCGTGCCTGAACAAAGTACCGATTTCATCTTTTGTACCGTTGGTGAAGAATGGGGCTTTATTGGCTCTTTTCTAGTGATCTTCCTATTTGTATTCCTGTTGGTTAGAATCATCTTTATTGCCGAGCGGCAGCGTTCTAAATTCTCTCGGATTTACGGTTACAGTGTGGCCTCCATACTCTTCTTTCACTTTACAATCAACGTTGCCATGACTATCGGTTTGGCTCCTGTAATTGGTATTCCATTGCCGTTCTTTAGCTACGGAGGTTCATCACTATGGGGATTCACTATTTTGCTCTTCATCTTCATCAAATTGGATTCTGAGCGGAAGTATGTGTTGCATTAAAATTGTGCTAAAGCATTATTTATAAATCGTTTATCTTTGGAGTATGGCTACATTAAAATTAAAAGTTAGCGATAAGATACTTGAAAAAGTGCTCAAATTACTCAGCCAGTTTAAGTCTGAAGATTTGCAAGTGATTGAACAAAACGACCAATTTGAGTCGAATAAAAAATACGTTCAACGCGAACTAGATAGACTTGAATCAGGAGAATCAAAAAGCTATACACTTGAACAATTAAACGAGGTTTTGGAGAAAACCATCAATCAACATGAAAATTGAGTTCCGCGACTCTTTCATTATTAAACTAAACAGACAAATCAACTACATCGCTACTGATAAACCTCAAGCTGCTAGAAAATTCAGAAAAGATTTATTGCTGCGTATACAAGGTTTAACCGAACACCCTTTCCAATACCGAAAGTCAATATACTCTGAAAGCGATCAAGTTAGAGATCTTGTTTTTAAAGGATATACTGTTGTTTACAAAGTTGATGAGCAAAAGAATCTCATTTCAATATTTGCCTTGGTTAAAAATGAGATCTAATGAAAAAGCTACACTAAGCAGCTTAGGCAGCGCTAATATCTAGGGCTTTAATTTCTTGAAGTTCCTGATTTTTGGAAATCATTTCTTCCTCTAAATCAAAATCATCTTGCAAGCCTAACCAGAATTTGGCACTTGTTCCAAAGAATTTAGAAAGTCGTAAAGCAGTGTCTGCTGTGATTCTTCTTCTCCCTTTTAGGATTTCACTAATCCTAGTTTGAGGAATAAAAGTCTCTTTAGATAATCTGTAAGCCGATATTTCTAAAGGCACTAAAAACTCCTCTTTTAAAATCTCGCCTGGATGTATGTTTTTTAGTTTCTCCATGATTACTTCACTTTAATGATAGTCCACAATTTCTACTTCAAGCGCATGCTCATTCTCCCAACGAAAAATTATTCGCCATTGCTTATTGATTCGAATGCTGTGAAACCCTTCTAGGTTACCTGATAGTTTCTCAAGTCGATTAGCAGGTGGAATTCTTAGGTCAACAATTGTTTGGGCGTTATTTATCACCCTTAACTTCCTTCTAGCAACTTGCTGTATTTCTGAAGGTAATTTTTTGGATGCTTCACCAACCCATATCTTTTCGGTTTCTTTACTACCGAACGACTTAATCATTTACTAACCTTTAAAGTTACTAACGTCAAAAGTTAGTAATTGTTTTCATTGATTATAAAATGAAAAAAGCCCCACTTTAAAAAAGTGAGGCTTCATCTATTTCTAAAGAATCAGTGTTTATTTCAAAACACCTAATTGTTTTCCAACTTTAGTGAATGCTGCAATAGCTTTGTCTAAGTGCTCAGTTTCATGAGCTGCTGAAAGCTGCACACGAATACGCGCTTGATCTTGAGGCACAACCGGATAGAAGAATCCAATTACGTAAATACCTTCTTTCAATAATTCATCAGCAAATTTTTGAGACAATGCAGCATCATATAACATGATAGGAACGATTGCTGAATCTCCATCTTTAATATCAAAACCTGCCTCTTTTACTCCTTTTTTGAAGTAGTTTACATTGTCCTCTAACTTGTCGCGTAAATCTGTTGTTTCTGTCAACAAATCAAATACAGCAATTGAAGCACCAACAATAGCAGGAGCCAATGAATTTGAGAATAAATATGGACGTGAACGTTGGCGCAACATCTCGATGATTTCTTTACGACCAGTTGTAAAACCGCCCATTGCTCCACCTAATGCTTTACCCAATGTTCCGGTGATGATATCCACACGACCCATTACGTTTTTCAACTCAATAGTACCACGACCAGTTTTTCCAATAAAACCTGTTGCGTGACACTCATCAACCATTACTAAAGCATCGTATTTATCGGCTAAATCACAGATTTTATCCAACTGAGCAACATAGCCATCCATAGAGAACACACCATCAGTTACGATGATTTTGAAACGAGATCCTTCAGCTTCTTGAAGGCGTTGTTCCAATTCTTCCATGTTGTTGTTCGCATAACGGAAGCGTTTTGCTTTACACAAACGCACACCATCAATGATTGATGCGTGATTCAATGAATCAGAAATGATAGCATCTTCAGCGGTTAAAAGCGGTTCAAAAACACCACCATTGGCATCAAAAGCTGCTGCATAAAGAATGGTATCTTCTGTTCCTAAAAACTCAGCAATTTTAGCTTCAAGATCTTTGTGAATGTCTTGAGTACCACAAATGAAACGAACTGAACTCATACCAAATCCGTGTGAATCTAGCGCTTTGTGAGCCGCTTCAATAACACGTGGATGTGATGATAAACCTAAGTAGTTGTTGGCGCAGAAGTTAATTACCTCTTCACCCGTATTTATTTTGATAACCGCATCTTGAGGAGTTGTAATGATGCGCTCTTTTTTAAACAAACCGCTGTCTTCAATAGACTTCAACTCGGTTTGTAGATATTCTTTCATGTTTCCGTACATACGCTTTGGATTTTTACGGAAACAAAGATGGCAATTTGAACTCAGTTACTAAATAGAAGATAATAATTTAAGATAAGGCAAACTGGTAGGTAACTAACAATTGAAACACTCTGTTTTTACCTTGATATTCAAACTGATCTTTAAAAACATCTGTTACACCATGAAGGTATTTAAGCTCAATAGAAACGATACTTTCAGTCGCCAACCAAGAAGAATAATGCAAATCATAACCAATACCGATGGGGATCGATAAATCGAATCTATTCAAATCATCTACAGCATCAACACGTTCTATTGACGTTACGGCATAATTCTTTTGAGCGCTTAATAAAACCGAAGGCTGTACCCCAATTTGAAAGTTTAAATTCAATGTTTTTGAAGGATATATTTTAGCAAATACTGGAGCTGTAATGTATCTTAATCTGTAATTGATAGACTCATTAGATACATATTGATAATATGGATTAGAATTATCTTCTAGCATTACATTGAACTCACCACCAATTGCAGAATAATAAACTCCTCCTCCGAAACCTAAATTTGGTTGTAACCTAGAATAAACGCTGCAACCCACAGCTACACCGCCTTTTATTTTAGAACCCTCAACATCTCCTCGTATTGAAGGTATGTTAAGTGCCATTCCTGTACCTATAACAAAGTCTTCATTTACTTGAGCAATTGAATAAAAAGTGAAGCTGCTAAATAAGATTAGAAGTATAACTCTATAAATAAGCATATGGATGTGAATTCAAGAAAAAATTACAATGTAAATCTGTATGCTATACCTACCTGAATAACATGAATATTCTTTTTACCATAGTATTCATCTGTTAGGTTTGTTAAACCCAAAGTATAGCGTAAATCAGTATTTAAATTTGGCGTAATGTCATATCCTAAACCGAAGGGTATGGACAAGCTGAACCCTTGTTCTTCTTGACCACTAAAAGTCATCTCAATTTCATCATCGTAAGTGTTTTGATCTACAACCATTCTATTCACAAAGAAATACTCTGGTTGAACGCCTAACTGCAAATTCAAACCAATTTTAGATGTAGGATATATTTTTAGACAAACTGGAACACTTATTAATTGCTGTTTATTAATAAGAGGTTGGCTATAAGGATACCCATGTAATTTTGACATGTCTTGTGAAAACCCTCCTCCTCTGTACTCGTACAAAATGTCCGTAGAAACTGCAAAATGCTGATTGATTTTAATTTGTAATGATCCACCAGCATGAAAACCAACCAACATTTCAGGATCAGATATTTCACCTCTCACATTAGACATGCTTACCCCTGCTTTTGGACCTAAAGAAATTTTTTGGGCAAAGGATACGTTAACCGCAACAGTTAGTAAACAGATAAGAATTAATCTCTTCATTTCTAGTTGAATTTGCATGCTAGGCTAATTTGAATTACATGTGAATACCAAGACACCCCTTCTAATAGCCCTTTCAATCCTAATATGTATCTAAAATCTAATGACACACCATTTCTATAATCGAAGCCACAACCAAAGGGAATTCCAAAATCAAATCTATCAGTTGTACTTCCATAAATATCAGTATAAATACGTTCTTCCCCTTTTGATTTCCTTACATTTTTTTGCTAGAACTAGCACACCTGGCTTTACCCCTACTTGTAAGTTGAAACTTCTTTTTTCTGATGTGTAATATTTCAAATAAATAGGAAAATTAATGAACCCAAGATATAGCCCACTTATCCTACCACTGTTCCTATTAATGTTTCCTTCAAGGGAAAATTGTGGGTCTATAGCGAGATTAAGCTTTCTACTAACCCTGAGGTCTACAATACCTCCGATGTGAAACATGGGCTCCATTTTAATTACTTCAGAAAGTTTTAATAATGGAGAACTCCAAGAAGTGGATAAGTTCAACCCTCCTTTAATTCCAACCGTTAGCTTCTGGCTATACAAATGTGAGGATGCTAAAACGATTAGTATTAGGGTGATTATTTTATTCATTGAATTAGGCTAAACGATCAAATAAAGAAAAAGTACACCCATATTTTTACAGGTATACTCTTATAAATAGAATATAACTACTTACGAGATATCTAGAAACGATAAGAGGCGTTTATCATAAACGTTCTATTGTAAAGCTTTCCTCGCTGATGCTCGTAAACAGGTATTAATGCATGTGAATACCTAGCTCCAACACTTAAATGCTTTTTAAAATCGTACGCTACACCTACTGGTATATCAACTTGAAATACATTTAATACGTTATGAGTGTCAAAAAAGCTTAAGTCACTATCTTCATATGAACCAGTAACTTTTGACCTTGTATAAACCAGAAATCCTGGTTGAATCCCCCCCTGAATATTCAGACCAACATTAGCTACCGGATAATACTTAATGTAAAGTGGTATTTTAATGAATCCAATTTCTTGTCTAGTGTCAAATTCGTATTGAGTTTGATGTTGATCTTCAAAACCATAAATTTCATTATATCCTTCAGCAGATATTAATGCATCCGCTCCCAATGACAAATGATTTGTTAGTTTTAAACTAAACTCAGCACCGAAGTGATAAGCAAAAATGCTATTGTAATCAGCTGAAGTATTGAAATCTTTGAGTTGAACGCTTGAGACGTTCATTCCTGCTTTTACACCAACTTTTAAATTTTGAGCAAAAGAAAAAGAGGAAGCTAGAATTGCTAATGAAAGTAATAGTTTCTTTTTCATGGTTAATAGTTCTAAATTATAAGCGCTAAAGTAACAAAAAAGCACACCCATAAAAATGAATGTGCTTTTTCAAATATTGAAAATAAAAGTGTATTAAACCACGCCTTGATCAATCATAGCATCTGCTACTTTCACAAATCCGGCAACGTTTGCACCTTTTACGTAATCTACTCCACCGTGCTCTTGTGCTCCAAATTTCACACAAGCTGAGTGAATGTCTTTCATGATTTGATGTAAACGAGCATCAACCTCTTCTCTACTCCAATTCAAACGCAATGAGTTTTGCGACATCTCTAAACCTGAAGTTGCAACACCACCAGCATTAGAAGCTTTACCTGGAGCAAACATCACTTTGCTGTTGTGGAATACTTCAATTGCTTCAGGAGTTGAAGGCATATTAGCTCCTTCAGCAACAAGGAATAATCCTTTTTCAGCCATTGTTTGTGCATCGTTCTCATCCAACTCATTTTGAGTGGCACAAGGAAGTGCGATATCAACTTGTGGAACAACCTGCCAAGGACGTTTTCCTTCGTGGAATTCAACACCAAACTTATCAGCGTATTCACTGATACGTCCGCGTTTCTCGTTTTTCAACTCTTTTAAGAAGGCTACTTTTTTCTTGTCGAATCCTTCTGGATCATAAATACAACCAGATGAATCTGAAGCTGTAACAACTTTAGCTCCAAGCATACGTGCTTTATCGATTGCAAATTGCGCTACGTTTCCTGAACCAGAAACTGCAACCACTTTACCTTTGATAGAATTGCCTACGTGAGCCAACATTTCTTCAGCAAAGTAAACGCAACCAAAACCTGTTGCTTCTGGGCGAATTAATGATCCACCCCAGTTTAATCCTTTACCAGTTAAAACTCCAGTAAATTCATTAGCGATGCGTTTGTACTGACCAAACATATAACCGATTTCACGACCACCAACACCGATATCTCCAGCTGGAACATCTGTGTTAGGACCAATGTGACGGTACAATTCAGTCATAAACGATTGACAAAAACGCATAACCTCAGCATCTGACTTTCCTTTAGGATCGAAATCAGAACCACCTTTTCCACCACCCATTGGCAATGTTGTTAGTGAGTTCTTGAATACTTGTTCAAACCCTAAGAACTTTAAAATACTTTGGTTTACTGATGGGTGAAAACGCAACCCACCTTTATATGGTCCGATAGCCGAGTTAAACTCGAT
>CAJWSQ010000032.1 GCA_913045895.1 uncultured Flavobacteriales bacterium
TTAAAAGAGCTTCAATCTTCGCTTACTTTCTTTAATTGAGCTCAACATGGGATAAGTGCGGTTTTTCGCTCTTATCCCGTTCTAGTTTTTATTAATTCGTTTCGAATTTAGCCCTTTGTGCTTAAAAATAGTATCCAGTGGACTTTTTATTTTTAGTAAACTTTTTGGACTTACTTGGGCGTAAATGGCTGTCGTATCTGGACTCGCATGACCCAACAATTCTTGTATATATCTTATATCTGTTCCTTTCTCAAGTAGGTGAGTTGCAAAGCTATGTCTTAACTTATGTGGAGTGACTTTTTTATTGATACCAGCCCTGTTAACAGATTCTCTTAAAAAGCTTCTTACACTCGAAGTTGAATACTGCTCATTTTTATTGTTTTCAATTAGCCATTCTTTAGGCTGATAAATTTCAATATAATGAACTAAGTATGGTTTAATCTCTTCACTCAATACAGTATACCTATCCTTTTTTCCTTTTCCACCTTTCACATAAATCACACTTCTGTCAAAATCCACATCTCTAACTCTACAATTCATCAATTCTCCTATGCGTAAACCGCTACTATACAATAACGCTAAAACCATTTTGTGCTTCATGTTAGTAGTGGCTTTTAATAACCTTAAAACTTCATTTTCACTTAAAACCTCGGGCAATCGTTTTTCTTTTTTCGGAATATCTACATAAAATCCTTCTCGCTGCTCGCCTAAAATTTTCTCGAAATAAAACTTCAGCGAATTGGCTACTTGGCGCATCGTACTAATGCTCAAATCCTTTTTTTGAACCAAATGGTTTTGAAAAGCTTCAACATCTGTTTTACCTAATTCCTCAAGTGTCTTGGGCTGGTGATAAATCAAAAATTCATTGAAATAAAACGAGTAAGAAGAAACCGTATTGCTAGAATAACCCATGCGTTTTAGCTTATCCACATAGATATCAGGAATCAATTTGGGTTTGGGAGTGCCTACTGGCTTTTTCACAGGAGTTTTCACTCGAGTCTCAATCGCCTCTTTATATGCTAATTCCAACCAAGCAATGCCTTTAAAAGCTTTAAAGACTGCATCTAAGCTTTCTTTACTCCAAGTTAACCACCATCCCTTGTGCGTGTTAGTGAAAGTCGCGTTAAGTTTTCTGCAAACAGCCATCAACGCCTCATCTTTCGGGAATTGAAGAAGTAGAACAGTTTGGTTTCGGTGAGAGATTCTATGTACGTGGATTATTTTCAAACAGATTGGTGATTATTTTCACAATATAAAAAGAAAAATCTAACCAGCGAGGTGTGATAATAGGGTTGGATTTAAACTCAATTCATTTCTGTTTGAGTAGAACAAACCTTGTTGAATATCAGTTAACTTAGCAGCACCCAATATACTCGTCATGAAAAAGGTTTACGCATTGCTAATTTCTGTCTTCGCCATTCAAACATCCTTTGCACAATTGTATTTCCCACCAACATCTGGATCAACTTGGGATACCATTTCACCCACAACTTTAGGGTGGTGCGAGAACAAAATAGATTCGCTTTATAGCTATCTAGAAGCCGAAGATTCAAGAGCTTTCATCGTTTTGAAAGATGGTAAAATAGTATTAGAAGAGTACTTCAACGGACATGATGCATCAACGCCCTGGTATTGGGCATCGGCCGGAAAATCATTAACGGCATTTGTTGTTGGAATTGCGCAGCAAGAGGGATATTTAGATATTAACGATGCCTCCTCTAGTTATTTGGGGCAGGGTTGGACCAACGCCACCGCAGCACAAGAAGATCTAATTACTGTTTGGAACCAACTAACCATGACTACTGGTTTAGATGATGGTGTTTCAGATCCTACTTGTTTTCAAGATTCGTGTTTAAATTATTTGGCCGATGCTGGCACGCGATGGGCATATCACAATGCGCCTTACACCTTGCTCGATGATGTTATTGAATCGGCAACTGGAACCACACTCAACAGCTATGTTACACAAAAAGTGAAATCGCCAACGGGTATGACAGGCATTTACACCATGTTAGATAACAACAACGTATTTTTCAGTACCGCTAGAAGTTTTGCTCGTTTCGGACTTTTGGTTTTGAATGGTGGTGCTTGGGATGGAACGCCCGTACTTTCTGATACTGCATATTTTAACGATATGGTAAACACCTCGCAGCAGCTTAATCAATCGTATGGTTATTTGTGGTGGTTGAATGGGAAGTCGAGTTTTATGATTCCCCAATCGCAAAACGTATTTACTGGATCTTTTGGGCCCAATGGACCAGCAGATGCCTTTATGGCAATGGGAATGAATGGACAGATTTTGAATATCGTACCCTCTCAAAATTTGGTGTGGATTAGAATGGGGTCATCAACTGAAGGAGGATTGGTGTCTGCAACGTTAAACAACGATATTTGGGCATATATCAACGATTTAGAATGTTCAACAACGGGCGTAGATGATGTGTATCAGCATGATATTCAGGTTTTCCCGAATCCGTTTACAGATTACGTTCAACTTCAATCAGAAACCGAAGTAACCTATCGTATTTTCAACGTTTTGGGTGAGGTTGTAAAGACAGGAGTAGCTTCGTCTAATCAACCCATTCAGTTGGCTGAGTTGCCTGCTGGTATGTATGTTTTTAAAGGGGAATCGGCAACAGGAAATACGCAACAAACCATTATTAAGCGTTAATTATAAACCTTAAGATTTAGTAAAATATTATTCGGTAGTATGTTGATAGAGCAAGCGATATAGGGCGTAACAAGTCCCTGATTTTGGAATGGAATGGAGAAAATCGCCTCACTATCAACTTGATTTTTTACTACTCTTTTTTATCAAGAAAAAAGAGTTAGAAGTAACTGATCGAAAGAAAACCATCAAGCTTAATACTAAAGATCATCCGTGAACAATAATCATCATTCAATAAAATATTAAATCCAGTCCAGTAATAGTTGAGATGCTGAAACGTGGTTCAGCATGACCGAATTTTATATTCAAACTTCCTAATACTTTGTACCAAGTACTTTCGTTCTTTTATGTCAGGCTGAGTGTTTCTGCTACAAGCAGAAATGTATCGAAGCCTTGACACCTTTGCCTCCGATTCCGCTTATTCAACGGACTTCCGTAGTTCAATATATTCTTCCAAATAGTTCATTGCTAACCGACCTCTGAAGGCTTTTGTTCCTTTTTGAGTCAAGTCAAAAAGGAAAGAGGAAAGTGAGCGAAAGAAAATCGTCAATCTTTCCATTAGGGCCATTCGTGAGTAATAACCTAAATTCAAATAACACTAAATCCAGTGTTATGATGGTTGAGATCCTGAAACAAGTCCAGGATGACCTAGAACTTTGTTCGTGCTTCCAATCCATATTCGAACTTAACGAACGTCTCTGAGCCTCTTTGCTTTCCACTCCAAGAAACACAGCACTTTCACAACAAGTGAAATGCTAGTGCTTTCTAGATTCCGAGCTATCGGGAACTCCACACTCAACTCTACACCATCAGGCTGAGTGTTTCTGCCACAAGCAGAAATGTATCGAAGCCCTAACCACTAAACTTCACGAAGCGAATATTAAAAAAAGAAATGTCCAACATTCCAGTTGAGTAACGTGTTTACTTTTGACGCGCATTTAACCGTGTTTTATTTCAATGGGATTTCAGTGGTTCAATACATTTAAGAAACAGTTTTGGCTAGAGCCGAGGTTGCAAAAAGCATGCATCTCATTAATCTCTGTGCTGGTTGGAGCTGTTCCGTTTATCCTATCTGGGAACAGCCGCATGGGAATTGGTATTCTTTTGGGCGTTGTTGCTGGTGGTGCAGCCGAAACCGATGATCATCCCAAAGGAAAGCTCAAAGCATTAGGTGTAACCTTTGTTACCTATTTCGCGGTTGTTTTATTGGTTAGTTTGCTCAATTTCAACAAGCTACTGTTTGAGGTGATTTTCCTTTTCGCGGTAGTAGCTTTGGTGATTTTAGGTGGAATTAACGAGCGCTACCGAGGCATTACTTACGGTTCTATTTTGGTGAGTATTTACGCTATGCTGGGCGTTGAGAATTTCCACAATTGGTATTTGCAACCACTTATGATTACGGGCGGAGCCATGGTGTATGGTTTTATGTCTTTCCTGTTGTTGCTGCTTCGTCCGCATCGACCAATTGAAGCGCAGTTAGCCGCAGGTTTTAAAGGCTTAGCTACATATCTGGCGCAAAAATCGAAGTTGTTTGATGCCGATGCTGAAAAGCAAGCTGAGATAAACCGACAACTGGCTGAAATCAACATTCAAATTGTATCGTCACTAGAAAAGTGCAAGAGCATTTTAAACAGTTATGGCGATGAAAATGATACCAGCGAAAAGCTGGAATACTATACGCAAACATTCATTTTACTTCAGAGTTTTCACGAGCGCTCAGCTGTTAATTTAGAGGATTTGGATTTCAATTTTGATGAGAAAACCAACAAGCTCATCAGAAGGGGATATGCTGAATTGTATCAGCAATTGTCTTACGCTTCGGCAGAAATTAGTCAATCCATTTTGCTGTCGAAACCTTACAAACACCCCATTACTCTTGAGTTAATTACTCGAGCGCTTAAAACGGAATTAGAGAGTTTACCAGCCGATATCACGCAGCAACACATCTTGTTTCTGCACAACTTAAGACGCTCAAACCGATCGTTGAGAAACTTATCTAAGGCGCAGTTAGATTCAGTTCCACCTGAATTGAGACGCGATTCCAGAACGGCTTGGGAAAAGATAAAAGACCAGCTTCATTTTTCGCATCCGCGTTTGCGATATGCCATTCGATTAGTGAGTTGCTTTGCCGTTGGTTTTGTAATTGTTGATGCCTTTGATTTGGGAATGAAAGGGTATTGGATTCACCTCACCTCTTTATTTGTGAACCAACCCACATACAGTGATACCAGGTCGAAATTCTTAGAGCGTATCTTGGGAACCATCATTGGTGTTGTTGCTGGTATTGCCATGATTCAGGTTTTACCAACGCACTTGGGGCAATTGGTTTTACTCATCATTTCGGTGTTTATTTTTCAGTATTACAAACAGTCGAATTACTCGTTGGCAGTGGCATTTATTACCGTGTATGTGCTCTGTAGCAACAATTTCATGTACGATAATGGAGTGGGGAATATGCTTCCTCGTGTTATTGATACGTTGCTCGGTGCGATGTTGGCTTTTGCTTCTGTTCGTTTTTTATGGCCCGATTGGCAATACAAACGCTTGCCGCATCTGTTGGCTCATGCTTTTATTTCAAACTCCAATTACATCAAGGCTATTACTGAAGAATACAGTCCTTTGCACGCAGATGAAGACAAAAACGATTTGCCATACCGCATAGCTAGGAGAGAGGCTCACAAGGCAGATAATGAGTTGTCGTTATCGTGGCAGAGTATGCGAATTGAGCCTAAAAGTCACCGTAGGTTTTTGGAACAAGCATTCCGTTTAACGTACATCAATCATGCGCTTTTATCCAATATTTCAACCTTAGCAGTTGGCAGGTTTACGCATGATAGTATGAGTGAAGAGTTGCAAACCGTGTTGGTTCAGGTAGAGAAAACACTGGAAGCTGCAGCTCAAAAAATAACAGCAACTACGCAGCTTGATGATCAAATCTCGTTAAGCACAACACTTATGGATTTGCGTGTTAAGATTAACGAGGAAACAGATCCCGAAAGACTTCAGGATTATAAATTGTATTACAACATTGCCGATTTGAGTAACAAGTTGTTGAAGGCTTCTAGAAAGTTGATTTAAAGTAAAAAGTAAGTAACAAGTTAATTGTTAAACTGTGTTTGGTTTTGGTCTTTTTATTTTTAGTTATTTTCTATTGTCTATTATTAAGTGTTTTTTGTCTTTTTGATCCCTGACTGAAAATTGCCAACCAATCATAACGTCTCTTACAGTTTTTTCCCTCAGTCGATTTTCTTTAACCAAATCAGTCCAGTTGAATTTCCATATTCGGTCAATTGAAAAGTCATCATTTAAATGAACAAACAATAGGTAGGTAGGGCTTTCACCACCATGAATTTTACGTATTAAACTGGTTTTAGTCCAGCCATTTCTGAACCCTTTTCGAGTTTTTACTGAGTATTTTGAGTTATATGCTTCAAAATCGTGTTCAAAACTGTCATTAACTAATGTGCCTCCAAACAGTATTTTGCCATAAATTTCACCAAGCCAGCCTACTAACTCATCACCTTTTAATACTTTATCGTCTGAATAATTTTCCAATTCCTTTTTGATTTTAGTATTTAATGATTGGAGTTCATTAAACATGGTCTGGAACTCATTTTCTATTTTATTTAATTCGCTGATATTCAACATAATTATTGTAGTTTATTTGACTAAAGTAGATTAGGTGAAGATACCAGCTTAGCTTTCGGCCGAGATAAAGTTATTAGAAAGTAGAGAAGTGTCAAGTTCACATTCAAACCGTATTTGATTTAAGCGGTGTTAGCTGCCTTTATTTATTTTTTTCTTAATCGATGCTTTAAATATTTCCGCTGAAAGGGCTCCAATCAATGCAATTCCACCTATGATTAATACAATGTCGTATAGAGCTCCAATGTCTTCACTTTCTATAAACGAAGTCAACAAGACAGCTGCAGTAATTATATACCACAATACATTTATTAGTTTTTGAATTGAGTATATTTTGATAGTTGCCAACCAATTCTTGTACTTATTATTGTCTGGAAATTTGTCTGTCAAAATTTTAAAGTCTTGTTTGGCGTTTTTGAAGTTTTTTAGATGATAATTTGACATCGCTCTATCAAAAATGAGCGTCTCATAAAAGCCATTTTGATATAAGTCTGCACCCTTGAAATCAGAATAGGTTTGAAATAATCCAACAGCCTTTTCAATTTGAGAGATTGCCTTGTTGTAATTCTCTTTCATTGTCAAGTGGTGGGCATAGTCAGCAGTTAATCGCATTACTTTATTATGGAGTTCTTGGTTTCCATTTATGACCACTTTTTCAACAATTTCTTTATTGGTTTCAAAAATGCCAAGAAAAGTATTTGAGTCTTTGGTGGACTCGTCACTATAAATCTTGTCGTATAATTCGTCTACTTTCATTTTTTAATGGAGGCTAACGTTTTCGGCTAAAATAAGCACGGTAAAAATATCCGCTTAGCTATCGGTCGAGATAAAGTTAGTAGAAAGAGTGGAAGTTTCAGGTTTAATGGTAAACTGTGTTGGGGTTAGGAGTTTTTAGCTTTTTTTTCTTCTTCCTGTAAAATCTTTTCTTGTTCAATTCCTTTTCGATATAGGTAAATCCCGTATATAATAGCACCAAAGGGAATAACAATAATTGGGGATGGAGACATCAACTTTACAAGTAAAATTCCGACACCTATAAGCCCTATTATTTGACCGTTTGTTTTGTTCTTTTGAAAATCTACTGGATCACCTTCTACACCGTCTCCAGCTAGATCTAATTTGGGTAGTAGAAGTCTATCCTCTTCTTCATTGTCCTTTTTGAAATCCGCACAGTCACCTTCAAAATCTGCTTTTTTATCTGTCAATTGACATAATAATCCTTGTTCAAAATTCATTTTACGATTGTGACAAATACTACAAAATTTTAAGTGTTCTTTTCTGGTCATTTAATTAGTGATTAACATTCATGGTTCAGGTAAGCACGGTAAAAGTATCAGCTTATTTACCAGCCGAGATAAAGTTATTAGAAAGAGTGGAAGTTTCAGGTTTAATGGTAAACAGGTTTAATGGTAAAACCGTATTTGATTTAGATGTTGTTGTAGCCAGTTGCTAATACATTTTTTAAATATTCACAAGCCTTTGATTCAGATTCGAAGTTCAAAAGTCCTGACTTTTGGCCTCGTTCAGAATAATAAACTTCCCAATTAGTTAGACTTGTTCTTCGAATGCAGTATGCTTCATTAGGATATTCGTGTTCAAAATTGACTATTTCACTTGGAAGTCCATTGTCAGCAATAAATCTAATTAAGTCAACTGTTTTCACTTGGATTTTGATTGATTGTCCAGTTAAAGTTTAAAGCTCCACAATTTGGGCATTTGATATATTCTCTGTCAAGTGTATTGAATCTGCATCTGTTACATTGACCATATTTAACGTTGATATGTGTAACAATGTATTTCGCATCTCTTTGATTAACTCCCATTTTTTCCATGAGCTTTTTCACGGCATTTACTGGTGATTTTTCCTTCAATTCACTGAAGTGCTTCTTTTCATCCATTGAGAAGTCAGGGACATCAATTCCTTCTACTGGCAAGCAGTTTTTGCACGAGACTTTCATTTTTTAATTGGCTAAAATGTCGTATAAAGGTTTGGTAGGTTGGGTATGAATTTTAGTCATCGTTGTGTTTTATTATTTATTTCTGGCCAATTAATTGTTTTATCGTCAATAAATAGTGGTCCCCATTGAACTTCACTTAGTCGATTTTCATCAAACCAGAAATTGATTCCCATTGAATCTGAAGAAAGTAATTCATGCGAAGGGCTTTCTATCGATGACCAATCTTCAAATTAAAGGTCATATATCCCTTTAGTCTGTAGTTTATTCTTCAATTCATCTTTGGTCAATCCAATAGGCGAAAATCCTTTGAAATTATATTCTGTTGAAGTGATAGCAATAGTCACTAATCGCCAATCATCTTCTTCGTCAAACCCTAAAGACAAATCTAGGTTGTCATAATGCCAACTTTCGGTTAAGTCTTCTTCATCTTTCGAATAGGAGTATTTCTCTTTTTCAGCGGGCACACCAAGAATTAGTTCTACGGCATTCCTTTCAAGTCCAAACTTTAGAATGCCTAAACCTTGTCCTTCTTCTATCAAGTTAATATTTGAATTACTCTTTTTCATTAATTAAAAACAACGTTCATGGCTAAAATAAGCACGGTAAAAATATCCGCTTAGTTAACGGGCAAGGTTAATTTATTTAAGAGAATTGATGTATCAGGTTTAATGGTTCGTTTTTTTAGCTGAATTATGCTCCCTGATTCAAACTGATAAACCCTTTTATCATTTGAATGCCACCAAAAACAATGGCTCCCCAAAAGATATATCCCACATCAGCAAGCGTAGCTACAGTACCGCCAACACACCACAGCGCTCCGTAAAGAATGTCTTTTTGGGCGGCATCTTTCTTTGCTTTATTTACTTCCTCAGATAAGTTGGCAACCATGCTTACGGCCATCTCTTTTCCAATGCCATCGTTGATTAACATTTGAACAGCTTGTGTGGGAGTTCGTTTTTGGTGTGCAATTAAACTTACTGCGTAGTCGTAATCTTCTTGCACTACGGGTCTACCTGTTTCGGTAGTTGTTGGGTTTTGAGTCATCCTACTGTTGGTAATGGCCAATGTATTGGCTAGTTTTAAGATTTTCTAAAACTAACTACTTCTTCTAAAAAAGGCAAGCGATCATTTTCCGTTTAACCCCAAGCTTATCCCTGCAAATAGAGTTCGAGGTCGGGTTGGGCCGTAAATGTATCCAGCATCGCGATTGGCTCCCGTATCAAAATCTGTTTGATAGCTGTTCCATATGTTTTGCACACCCAGAAAGGTTTGGATAGAATATGATTCGTCTAGGTAGAATGTGTAGTCTACCTTAAGATTGTGCTCCCAAAAATCAGGCGTTTGTTGCACTATAGTGTATTCCGTTTCTGGATTTACCACATGGGCGACATCCATTTTTCCCGTATTCACACCAGAGTAGGAGAGGTTGAGTGTTTTAAATGGATTGTAAACAGCTGTCCAAAATCCGTATATCTGTGGTGCACGTAACATGTTTCGTGTTGAGGTAGGAGGTGTGTTATCAGTAGGGATGTTGGCTTCCCAAATCAATTCTTCTGTTTTATACTTAGCCGATTGAATGGTTGCTCCAAGTTGTATGGATAGTTTTCGGGTGTATGCCCAATTGGTTTCTAGGTTGATTCCTTGCACCACAGCGCCATCTCCATTTCTTTTGGTGATGATGGCTACACCGTTTTCTAATTCAGTTTGGTTAGATAAGATGAAAGGATCATTCAGACTGGTATAAAACCCTTCAATTACCCAATTGGTTTGCAGTTTACCTTTTGTTTGTGTGTAGTTTAAAGAAGCGGTGAAACTATTAGATCGTTCCATTTTTAGGTTTGGGTCGAGTTGAATAAATCGTGCTGCACCACCAACGGTTTCAATGTGTAAATCTTCATCAAAGGCTTGCGGAGCACGATATCCTTGAGCAAAAGAGCCTCTTAGCTTGATTGTTTTCGTGAGCGCATACATCAATGAAAGGCGAGGAACCTCAACTCCAATATTTCGGTTGTTTTGGAATTCTGAATCACTTAAGATGGATGTCCCGTTAATGTCGATGTAATCAAATCGACCACCAGCCACAACACATATTTTTTCGGTTGGATCCCATTCCAATTGGATATAACTTCCCAGCGTTGCTACTTGTTGATCTATTGTTCGACCATAACCAGGCATTTGATCTGTTACCGTGTTAAACTGGTATTCGCTACCAAGCATTAAGATGAAACTTGGATTCCAT
Organism: uncultured Flavobacteriales bacterium; assembly: GCA_913045895.1. GTDB lineage: Bacteria > Bacteroidota > Bacteroidia > Flavobacteriales_G > Salibacteraceae > UBA6049. Next base: position 10,511 of record CAJWSQ010000032.1, read on the forward strand.
TCAAATGCATATTGTAAACCACCAACTGCTGCTAAATCTTCTGATTTTCCATAAGCGTTGATGGCTGCAATATCTTCTGCTGTAATGTTGGTGTCGTTTTGATTCAATACACGACCACCACCGCCATAATAACTGTCTCTTTCTGTGTATTGACCAGATGCATAAGCCGAAATCTTATGCTGATGATTTTCTGAATAATGTTCAAACGATAAGCCTCCACCAATAATGCGGTGATCCAATTGTTCGGTCAAATCGGTTTGGTGTGGTTCTAAATCAAACTGATTACCACCTCTGCGGTGCTCATTGATGGTGTTGAAATGGAATTGAATTTTGTTGCGTTGCGATGGATTCCAAAAGGAGTTAAATCCGAAAGTGGTATTGTTTAATTCGGTCATTTCTGAAAAACCATCATCGTTAGCATCCCAATGATTTCTATTGCGATTGTATCCGTATAAACTGATTCCTTTCGATATATCATCGCTTACAATAGAGCCGTTGGCATAAATTGTTCTATCTGGAACTTCAGCATCAATAAACGATTGATTGAAACCTACTTCAAAGCTGTTTTCAATGGGGTCTTTGGTGATGATGTTCACCGTTCCACCAATGGCGTTACCACCATACAAGGCAGATCCACCTCCTTTTACAACCTCAACCCGATCAATCATATTGGTTGGAAACATATCTAAACCGTAAACTCCAGCCAGCGCAGAAAATACGGGTCTGCTATTGATTAAGATTTGAGAATAAGCACCATCTAAACCATTGATTCGGAGTTGGGTAAATCCACAATTCTGACAATTCGTTTCTACGCGTAATCCGGGAGAGAAATTTAACCCTTCCGATAAGCTAAGTGCTTGCGTAGCCTCGAATGTTTTGGTGGATATTTGCTCTACAATGATGGGTGATTCATAAACAGGAACGGCTCTTCGATTTCCTGTTACTACAACTTGTTCTAAGTTGAGTAAATCAGATTCTAACTGAATGGGGTAGTGGTTTTTTGGCTCTTTTAGTTCGACACTATCAGTGTGAGTTTTGTAACCCAAACAGCTAACAATCAGCTGATATCTTCCTTTTTTGATTTTTTGGAATTGATAATGACCTTGCTCATCTGTTGTTGTTCCATACTGATTTTGAGAGCTCACAAGTTGAATAGCAACAAATGGAATCGTTTGTTCTTCATCTCGAATTTCACCTTTAACCTGTACTTCTTGTGCAATTCCTACAGTTGAGAAACAAATTGAGGTGATTATCCAAAATGATTGAATGTAATTTTTCATTTGCTTGTGCTAAATATAAACTTAGACAAAGCTAACAAAATAGATTTGATATGGTAATTCGTGTTGATTATGGTCTCCCTCGATACAATACTTCACTTCGTTCAGTATCACTCGAGATGACAGTTTCTTTGTACTTTATGCTTGATAACTCTTATGTGAAAAGTTTTTGTGCGCTTTGTGTCTTTTGTGGTTGAAAAAAGAGGTTTGTCCTGATAGCTCGGGATCAAGAACATACTAATGCTTCCACTTGCGTGAATTCATAGTAGTTCTATGAGAGGTTTGAATGAAACACCTGTCTCCCTCGATACAATACTTCACTTCGTTCAGCATCAATCGGGATGACATTCTACTTGTACTTAATACTTTGTACAGACTTCTTAACCCGTACTAGTTGCTTTTGTCAACTCACGAATCATCCCATTGAAGATTGGGCCATGAAAGGGGAGTACACTGTACCAGTAGAGTCTACCAGCTAAACCGAGCGGTCTAAAAGTTGCCGTTTGAACCAATCTGTTGTTAACCACTTTAAACTCTAGCCAAGCCTCACCGGGCAATTTCATTTCGGCAAAAAGAAGTAGCCTGCCTTTTGATTTATCGGCATAAAGTACCCTCCAAAAATCAAGTGTATCTCCAGCACTAATCGAGTTTAAACTGGTTCTTCCACGTCTTAAACCAACACCTCCAACAAGCTTATCAAGAAATCCTCTTAAATGCCAAAGCCAATCGGCATAGTACCAACCTGTATCGCCACCAATACTCCAAATCTTCTCGATACACTGTTGTTTATCTTGTATAGATTGAATTCGCTTATCTTTAAAACAACCAAACTTGGGGACTTCAATGAAGTCTGAAATATCAAAATTGAGTCCGCTACTGGCGTAAGAATCTTTCCAGCTTGAGACAATGGCATTGTTTTCAATTTTGTTGAATGCTCTTGCAAGAGCATCCTTGTAACTCATTGGGTTTATACCAAGAATCGAGTTGATTCTGTTGTCACTACAAACCACCTCAATTTTCATGCTGTTTACCAATGATTTGGCAAGTTTATAAGAAGTTGATGTTACAAAATACAACCAGTAAGACGACAGTTTTGGAGTCATTACCGGAACAATAATGATCTTTCTTTTCAGGTTTCTGCAAGCAGCAAATTGCAGCAGCATTTCTTTGTATGACAATATATCTGGACCACCAATATCAAAGTGTTGGTCGTAAGTTTTTTCATTAAAAAGTGATAACGAAAGAAATTGAATGACATCAACAATTCCTATGGGTTGGCATTTGGTTTTTAGCCATTTTGGTGTAATCATCAATGGAAGTTTTTCAACTAAATCACGGATGATTTCAAATGAAGCACTTCCAGATCCGATGATGATTCCAGCACGTAGAGCAGTGAAATGATATGCTCCTGTTGCCAGAATATCTTCCACATTTTTTCTGGAGCTTAAATGCTTTGAAAGTTCATCTTCATTTACAATTCCACTGAGGTAAATTACATGCTGAACGCTTGTATTTGATAGTGCTTGCTTGAAGTTATATGCCGACTCTTCTTCCAGTTTAGCATAGTCATCAGAACTAGACATGGAGTGAACCAAGTAATAAGCACCATCAATATCATTTGGAATTTGATTAAGCGAATCAGCTTCCAATAAATCGGCTTCAATTACAGAAATATTACTTTTTAAAGATTCGGGAGGATTAAATCGTTTCTCGTCTCTAACACAACAAACAACATGATGACCAGCTTCAACCAAAACGGGAAGCAGTCGTTTACCAATATATCCTGTAGCACCTGTAAGTAAAATCTTCATTGTCTATTCAATTGACTGTTAAACAATCAAATAGAGTTTTTGGTTTAGCTGGGCTGTAATTAGTTGAATTTAAAAAATGAATAAAATGATCGTCAAAGTCATTACAGCTTCTTCAAAGCTTCTATAATATCATCAGGTTCAGCTCTGTTGCGATAATCAGCATCTAAAAAAGCATATTGAATAAAACCATCTTGATCTATCACATAAGTTGCAGCTAATGGCAGTTCGTCACTTTCATCGCCATTGTAATTGTGCATACCAAATGACGCTTCATATATTTCAGCAACCTCTGGAGTTAACTTAAAAACAACACCGTAATCTTTCCCGATTTGATTACCTACATCACTCAATACATTGAACTGTAAGTCATGTTTTTCAGAAGTGTTTAATGATTGATCGGGAAGTTCTGGTGTCAATGCTAGTAATGATGCTCCTTCAGCTTTAAAATCGGGCAAACGCTCTTGCATATAGTGCAAAGTGATGTTACAATATGGGCACCATCCACCACGATACCAAATTAAAACTACTGGGCCGTTTTTTAATTCATCGTACAACGAAACAGTCTCTCCCAATTGGTTGGTTAAAGTGAAATTTGGAGCTTTTTCTCCCACTTGTTTAGCATCACTCAGTATTCCTGAAAGCTCAACTGCTTCAATACCTTCTTTATAAGTTTGCTTCTTCTCATCAGATGCTTTTTTAGCAAATTCTGTTCTGCGAACGTTCAGGCGATCGTCAAGCGTTGTGGTATCATCTTGAGCTTGTATGGTGATTGTTCCTAGTAAAAGGAGAGAGGCAACAAGTAATTTTTTCATACTGATTTGATTTGCAGTGATGCGCGAATATCCTGCAAAACAACTTGCTAATAGGCACAGATAGAGTGTCTTCTGATATATTTAACAAATTGGCTGAAAATCTATATGAAACAAGAGTTCAAAGTACCAAAACGGCTTAAAACATTCTAGTTTACATATTCCACTTTATTAACCTGAAGAATTTCAATTGGAACAATACCTGTAGTGTGATTTACAAATTGATGGGAGCTGTGATAGGGATCGTAAGGAACATTAATATTGGTATTAATTACTTGTCCGTTTTGATCTTTAATAATGGCATTTAATCGCAGAGTATATGAAGATATGGTTTCAAACTCAGATTCGTTTTTAGGTTTAGATTTGATGATCAGACGGTGGCTTTTGTCATTTTTAATTTGAATTATTTCGGAAATCAAATCATCAGGATTAGCAGATTGATACAGAACCAAATGTTTAGGATCGTTTGCTGAAGGTGTATTATTTTCAAAGAAGCCTTCTTCATTGTAAAATAGTCCTCTCCAATAATTATCATCTTTTCTATTAGGGAGTTGAATTCGAACTTGGTTTTTAATGAAATCTACCAGTTTGTAGGTTGCCAACAACGAACCTCTGTAGGTCATGTGTTGGTTTTCTCTGTATGTATTTTCAAATGAATGTCGGCTAAAACCCGTGTAACCATCTCGATCTTGAAGATCTAACCAATAATCATCAGATGAATAGGGCACTGGAATTACTGAATCTAATCGGCTTTTCCATATGTCGTAATCACTCACATGTTGTTTAAACATAGGTAGTGTTAGGAATATCAATTCGATGTCGTTTTCCTCGCACACATCAATGATTTTTTGTGTGTAATCATCTAAAACTTCATTGGCCTCGTATTCGCTACCGTCAACTGGTGCACCTTGATTTTTGTATTTGGCTAAAGTTGAGTCTTCAATACCAGTTTGGAAACGAACATATCTTCCTAAGTACAGTTTCTTGTTTTGATTTTCAGGTTCTTTATTTAGCGCTATATTTTTTTCAATTTGATCGTAGTTTGTATACAAATAGCTGTGATTTCTCAACGAGTTAAACCAGGCGTACGGGTAGTTTCCAATTGAGAAAATATTTGGGGTTGAGGAGAGTTTAACTGAAATATCTTTTCGAGCCATGAAACTCTTAAATTGATCGGATAATTCTCCCTTTTCAAATTCATGAGGCTCGATACCGCGTAAACCAAACGTTTCAACAACAACCAGTTTAGGAGTGCTAATTTCTAAAGCTTCTAAAAGTGAATAGTAATGATCAATTACATAAGTCCCTGGAGATGCAATAATGAAGGAATTGCAACCTAATGCAGTACTCAAATTCTTAGGGTTAATACCTGTGTAGAGGTGTGAATTCCCTAAAAGCAAAATATCGATAGGATTGTCTTCAGTAAACTCGTAATAGGTGTTCCATTTACGAAGGGTGTGGTTGTTTTTATTGTCAGGGTTGAAATACCCTTTTGATTCAGTGTAGAGAAGAATACTTAACAAGATGCTGGCAACAACACCAAATTTAACCGAGATTGCTAAAATTGGATTTTTATGACTCCAAGAAGTTTTTGAAGTTGATGATTCTGCTGATTTCTTTTGTTTTTTAGCCATAATAGAAGTGGTTTTTAGAATTGGAAATAAATGAAGTTGTTGTCATTCAATCCTACACCATAGGATCCTAAAAACACAATAAACATTACCAATGCAACATAAAAGGAGTAACGCAAGGGTATGGCTTTAGAGCTGATCCAAGTTTTGATGTTGGTTCCTCTTTCTGAAATGACTTCAGTAATCATTACCATAATTAGCAGAGCAATGGTGAGTTTAAATTCTTGAGCATTTAACCCAAAATTGTAGAGGTTTTCGCTGAAAGAAAATCCTAGGTTTTTAAATGCTAACATGCTGTCGGCAAATGTTGTTGCTCTAAAAAATACCAAACTAAAAGTCCAACCAGCAACTACAAAAATCTGCTTCAGTGGTTTGAATTTCAAATGCTTCACAATCCACTTATCCAGAAATATTTGATACAATCCGTTTAACCCTCCCCAAATCACAAAATTCCATGATGCGCCATGCCATAAGCCACTCAGCAAGAATACAATCATCACATTTCGTTTGGTAATGAAGCTGCTGTTTCTGCTTCCTCCCATGGGAATGTAAACGTAATCTCTAAACCATGAACTCAGCGTGATGTGCCACCTCGACCAAAATCCTGCAAACGAGGTAGATAGATATGGTCTTTTAAAATTGGTAGATAGATCGAAGTCTAACATTTTAGCTGCTCCAACGGCAATCTGAGAATATGCGGAAAAATCTAAATACAATTGAAAAGCAAAAAACAGTGTACCCATTAAAACGGGTAAGCCCTGTGCATTATCGAGATTTCCATAGACTTCATCTACAAAAACAGCTAGTCTATCGGCAATTACAATCTTTTTAAACAGTCCGGTGGCAATATCCAACACCCCACTTTTTATCTTAGAGTAATTTGGCGTTTTGGGCAATTGGAATTGAGGAAGTAAATCTTTTGCGCGCTCAATGGGTCCAGCTACCAGTTGTGGGAAGAAACTTACGAATGCAAAAAAGGCAATAATGTCTTTAGTTGGCTCTAACTTCTTGTTGTAAATGTCTAGCGTATAGCTTAACGTTTGGAAGGTATAGAAGCTAATTCCAACAGGTAAAATGAATTGCAAAGTGGTGATATTGATGTCTTGACCAAATATTTTGAAAACATCTACAAAACTTTGAGTGAAGAAGTTGAAATATTTGAAGAAACCTAAAATTCCAAGGTTAACAATCAGGCTAAACGTTAAAAAGAGTTTCCGTTTTTTGGGCGAATTTGATTCGTGAATTTGAATTCCAAAGATGTAATCGGCAAGTGAGCTAACCACAATTAAAATTAGGAAACGCCAATCCCAAACACCATAAAAAAAGTAGCTGACGGCAAGTAAAAAGAGATTTCTGAACTTGGTATTTTGTCTAAAAACTGTCCAGTATAAAAGAAAGACGATGGGGAGGAAAAGCCCAAATTCAATTGAATTGAATATCATATTAATTTGGAATGTTAATGTGTTTTAATGAGTCGATTTTATTAGAACGAAATTCAAAATCAATGCTGTGGCAGTAAATCTACAAATATTAAACGAATGAGTTAATGAGATAGCTTTGGATCGTGGTTCAGATTTTAATCACATTCAATATGAAATACATCTACTAGATTTGGCACTTGACAATGAATACGCAGCAGATAAAGTTAGGATTGAAAGCAAACTGGAAACAGTTTACGTTGTTGGTTATCGTTAATGCTTTTGTTGGTGGCATGGTGGGGATGGAGCGTAGCATCTTGCCGCAACTAGCAGAAGAGCAATTTCACGTAGATTCTAAGTTTGCCATACTTTCCTTCATCACTGCCTTTGGAATTTCCAAAGCCATCGCTAACTATTTCACCGGGCGTTTGGCTAATCAGTTTGGAAGGAGAAAACTATTGATTTATGGTTGGCTCATTGCCATGCCTGTTCCTTTTGCATTGATGTTTGCCAACCATTGGTACGAAATCATTTTAGCCAATGTGTTGTTGGGTGTGAGCCAAGGCTTGACATGGAGTAGTACTGTGGTGATGAAAATAGATTTAGTGGGCGAAAAAGATCGCGGTTTAGCGATGGGGATAAATGAGTTTGCTGGCTATTTTGCAGTTGGAGTAGTGGCTTATTTATCGGCTATTGTAGCTCATGATTTCGGTATTACACCTTATCCATTCTATATTGGAGTAATGCTTTCTATTTTAGGGTTATTCACATCGTGGCTGTGGGTGAAAGATACGGTACATCATGTCAATCAAGAATATGCTCAGTCAAATTCGGAATCCCTTAAAAATGTGTTTAAAGCAACTACATTCTCACACAAAACATTGA
>CAJWSQ010000033.1 GCA_913045895.1 uncultured Flavobacteriales bacterium
TTGCCCTAACCCTATTGCCTTCGACTCCGCTCAGTCAACGGATTTCACTCTCCACTATTCACACTTCACTAAACTACAAACCTCCCAACCCCTCATAGATTTACAATGCCTTTATGAAATAAAGCATTAGTACAATCTTGATCCCGGACTACCGGGACAAACCTCCAAACTTTTAACTCTGAGCATCCGAGCCCCCTGTGCTTTTTCACAATCCACCCTTCACTATAAACCCTCCACCAAACTTGCAAAACCCAACCAAACATTTTAGATTTGACTAAAACCAATTAACCATGACTCTTCTCTTACTAAATCTCAAAGCAACTTCACGCACTCTAACCACATCTATTCACCTGATTTTAAATCATCTAAATAAATAACAATTAAAATGGGATAATTGCAACTGTGCTCTTATCTCATGTTACCACACATTTGAAAAAACAGATGGACATAATTTTTATAGATACTTCAATTTTTGAATCAAACAATTTTCTTGAAAGCAAAAGGATAAGGGAAGTTTATAAGCTTGCAGAAAGAGGAGATATAAAAATTGTACTTCCCGAGTTGACTTATGATGAAATCATAAATAGAATTTCTAAGAATATTATCGAGGCAAGTCAAAAATTTAAAAAATATCGAAATGATACAAGAGCATTAAGAAATGTTGAGTCTCTTACTGAGAAATTTGAACAATTTGATAATGAAAAGGTACAAAAAGAGTTTGTTGAAAAATTAGACGCTCAATTTGCTAAATCTAACATCGAAATTGTCGATTATCCAACTCTAAACATTAAAGATATTTTTCGAAGTTATTTTGATAAGATATTCCCATTTGGTTTAGGCGCTAAAAAAAGTGAATTTCCTGATGCATTTGCCTTAAAATCTATTGAACTTTGGGCAGATGAAAATAAAGTGAAAGTAATAGCTTTTTCTAAAGACAATGATATGCTAAACTACAATAGCACACATTTAGAAATAATTGAAGACTTTGACTTATGGTTGAGCGACAAAATAAAGGAAATAGAGAGTAAATATCATCAAAAACGCTTAAATGAAATTGAAGATTTCGTTAAAAATAAATCTGACGGAATTCAAAAGGAAGTTGCAAATTGGGTTAATGACCAACTTGATGATTATAGCAAATATTATGAATACTCAAACTATTTAGAAGTTCACGACTTATCAATTGTTGATATAAAAACCGACATTGAGGATTATAATATAACTAACGTTTCAGAAGATTACATATCTGTTGAGTTAAAAATGTATGTAAAATACAAAGTAGAAATTATCATTAACGATGAGGACTATATAATTAAAGACTCCGATACCAAAGAGTGGATTTTTATGGATACAAAACCATTGTTAATAGATGAAATTCGGTATTTAGATGTAGAACTTGTATTTGAAATTGAACCAGATGATGAAACGGTATATGAACCAGAAATAGAAACAATAAATAACGGAAAAAATTTAAATGTATAAAAAAAACGTGTGGAAACATTGTATATACAAAATGGGCGATAGAGTAGTGAATTCAAGGGTTCTAGCCCGCTTCAACTCCATATCGGTTTGATAAGTTTAAAGCCCGCATTCACCTACTTTGCATATACTAAACGTTATAAGTAACCTAAAAAAAGACGATTATAAGATAAAATGACTTATCAAACCCTTCTTAACTTATCACATATTGCCGTAGCAATTGGAATCATAATTACTGCTTTAGGTGGGTATGGGGCATTTCATTTCCAAAAGAAAATTGACCAGGAAAAGGAAAAATCAACTGAATTACGACCAATTGTTGATTTATGTAATAGAGGTATCTCTGTTGATAAGATAAATGATTCATCAGCCACATTTAATATACCCTATTGTTCAGGAAAAAATGCAAATGCGTATAATGTTAAATTAAGGACTGCAATTCTACTCAAAGACGGAGATGACCTCAAAATTCTAAATGATATAGACGAAGGTTTTCCTGAAAATATTATTCTAACTTATGAAACTGGAAAATCCATTTCTTACATTTTGAATGGATTTAATTTAAAATGGATCAAAGACATATATATATATGTAAGAGGTAGTTACTCGAATGAAAAGGAGACATTAACTTTCCAAGTGTCTGACATTTTCAAATTTAGCCCAGTGACTAAAACTTGGGTTAGATTAGTTGGAGAAGAAAATAAAAAAGTCAGAAAATTTATAGAGCTGCATAAAATGAATTAAATCCAAAAAAAAAGGCAGCTTACAAAAACACCTATTAGCAATACAAGAAAGATGACTCGTAAACCTCTAGATAAAGATGACGAAGCAACTGTTTTGACAATGTCTAGACGTAGATGTTGCATTTGTTATGGCTTAAATAAAGATGCTCGACTAAAAAAAGGACAGATTGCTCATCTAGATAAAAACTCAGCAAACAACAAGCTCGATAATCTGGCATTCTTGTGCTTTGACCATCATGATCTGTATGATTCAACTTCAAGTCAATCAAAAAACCTCACTAAGAAAGAGGTTATGACTTATAGGAAAGAACTTCATGAAGCTATTGCAGAAGAATGGAAAAAGCCTATTCAGATTGGGTTTTCAACTTTAAAGACAGGAATTGAAGGCCATTACATCAGAGAGACTGAGCATGAGAACTCTGAATTGACAATTACCAAAATTGATGCGAATCAATATCAAATTGACGGTTTCACAATATGGGGCTTAAGCAATCCAAATGGACCAAACAGTGGTAGTCTTGAATTTAGGGCGAGTCTGGACAATAACACATTACGCTTTGAAGATCAATTAGAAAATGACAATTACACTCTTGAACTGAAAATTACAGGAGATCAAATAAATGCTTCTGAAGAAAATGTACCTGGATACTTTGGACTAAATGCAAGTTTTAACGGAGAGTATAAACGAGTTAAATAGAAACGTACGGCTCAAAAAAAACTCCTGCCACTAAAAAGTAACAGGAGTTTCCGTTATGCTTGAGCAAGGCGCTTAATAGCGTTTGCCTTTGCCTCTACCCTTTGATGAAGAAGATCTGCTTCCACCACCGCCACCGCGGTAGTTTCCACCACCACCGCCACTGCGGCTTTTACCTTTGTAACCACCGCCTTTGCGATCGCCACCACCTCCGCCTTTACGGCCTCGTGGTCTTCCACCTTTTCCATTGTCTGAAATAGGATCGGCATCGTTGTTCACACGAATAGCTCTACCATTCAATTCAAAGTCTTTAAATCCTTCTAAGAATTGAGCAGAAACCTCAGGTGCTACTTCAACAAATGTGATGTTCTTCTGAATTTCAACTTTACCAATTTGGCTGTTACGCAATCCGGTTTGCAAGCGAATCGTATCTAACAACGATCCTTTGTTGAAACCATCAATACGTCCCATATTCATGAAAATGGTTTCCGCTCCGTTTGGATCGCGGTACTCATTTTTCTTCTTCTCGCCTTTTTTCGCGTTTAAATCAACATCGCGCTCTGGCAATCCCTTCATCTGATTTACTAAATCAGAAATCAACAGTTTCTCTAACAATTCGTTAGGATCAACCATTTGGAATTTCTCGAAGAAAGAATCAATCAATTCAACCGGTAAATCTGGTAATTCTTGCTCCATCAACTCTTGTTGACGGTTTTCCAATCGCTTCGATAAAATCTCATCACGAGAAGGAATTTGCATCAATTCCATTTTAATACCCAATGAATCTTGCATATGACGCAATCTGCGCTCTTCACGCGGATCAATCAACGCAATAGACATCCCTTTCTTACCAGCACGAGCTGTTCTACCACTACGGTGTGTGTAATACGTTGTATCATCTGGCAACGCGTAGTGAATAACGTGTGTTAGGTTATCAACATCAATACCACGAGCAGCCACGTCTGTTGCAATTAACAAGCGTGTTTTTCCTGAGCGGAAACGTTTCATTACCGCCTCGCGGAAAGCCTGAGACATGTCACCGTTTAATGCTTCAGCAGCATATCCCCATGCGTGTAAATCTTCGGCCACCTTTTGCGTTTCCATACGTGTTCTACAGAATACCACTCCGTATAAATCGGTGTAGTATTCAATTAAGAACTGTAACGCTTTAGAACGATCGTTCTTTTTCACACGCACATAACGGTGCTCGATATTGGTGTTAACCGTTTGTTTTGAGTTAGATGAAACCTCTACCGGATTATGCATGTAGCGCTTAATCAAGTGACGGATTTCTTTAGGCATAGTAGCCGAGAACAACCAAATGTTACGTTCGTCTGGCGTTTCTTCTAAAATGCGATCAATGTCTTCTTGGAAGCCCATGTTCAGCATTTCATCTGCCTCATCCAATACCACGCGCTCAATTTGATCTAAGAAAATCACTTTTCGATCAATCAAATCGATTAAACGACCTGGTGTTGCAATTACAATTTGCGGTTTATTACGCTTAATGTCGCGCATTTGTTGTTGAATAGACGCACCACCGTAAACTACTTCCGACTTGATATGCGGAATGTATTTGGCGAATGCATCAATGTTGTCTTTGATTTGAATGGCCAACTCGCGTGTTGGTGACAACACCAATGAACGAATTACTTTTTCCTCTTTAGCTGAAGCTAATTCAACTAAAGGCAAACCAAATGCAGCTGTTTTACCGGTACCCGTCTGAGCCATACCTAATAAGTCGGTTGCTTCAGATGTCAATGCCGGAACACTGAGCTTTTGTATTTCCGTTGGAGTTTCGAACCCCATTTCTTGCAGGGCTCTTAAAATATCTCCCGAAAGCCCTAATTCATTAAAATTCTGCACAAATAAAATTTAAGCCGGCAAATGTACGGATTTAATAGCCACAAATCACGTAGTTGCGAAACTATATTTTCGATCGAATTGAATTGAGAATCTGAAAGTTACGCTCAAACGAGTGCTCTACTTCACTTCGCGGCAGTTCAACAAGATGTAATTCATCTCATTAACATCTGAATCGTTGAGTGCTAATTCGCCCTCAAAAGTGGCTACTTCATCTAAATCGTAGTGTTTTTTGGGGATGGTTTTAAACTTCAAAGACATCACACTTTCTGGCCCAGCATTGCCGCAGAAATAACATGCCGAATACGGATTGGCAGATAACACGTAAATCCCCTCTTCCATGTCAACAGGAATCAGGTATCCTTTTATTTGGATGATTTTGCCTTCTAAAGCTAGAACCTCTTCGCCAAACGTAGGATACCACAAATACTCATCGATGTTTTTGTAGTATTTCGATTCGAATTTCACATTGGATAACACATCCCACGTAATATTCTCTTGAGAAAAACCAGTTAGCACAAAGGCGATAAACAGTACTGATATGAGGTATTTAATTCGATCCATTCTTCAATGTTTCTGATAAGTTGATGCGAAATACTTGCCAGGCGGGATAAGCGGTAGCCAAAGCCATCAACACAATTAACAACAATCCATACAACCAAGCTTCGCTGGCTAAAGTCATGCCCCAAAGCATGGTAGACCATTCTTGAACCGATTGCATGGCAACACTGGTCAAAAGTAACCCGATTGAAACACCCAAAACGGCTAATACCACAGATTCTATCAACACCAAAGCAAAAACGTAGCCTGCGCCTGCTCCCATAAAACGCAACGTAGCCAATTCGGGCATGCGCTGTTGCACCGATTGCCACGAGAACAGAAATACCGTAAAGCAAGCTATGGCTCCTATAATCCAGCCCAGTAAGGCAAAGATTTCGGTTACATCGCCCACCACTTGCAACGACTTGTTGATTTCAATGGTTGGTACCGCTGCCATCAACTCACTGTTTTGATTGATCATTTTAGGCTGCGTCAACTTAGCCATCGCGTTTTTATAACGAATCAACCCAGCTGTGATTTCTGGTTCGTGATGATGTTCTACTTCAGATTCATGCTCTTCATGTTCAGCATGTTCTTCATCTTCATGATGATGCACATCCCAAACCGATTCAATGGATGTCAACACCAACCGATCTGCCACACCACCTGTTGGTTTGAGAATGCCTACAACTGTGTATTTTTCTTCGTGCTCATGACCGTTTACTTCTCCGTGAGTTCCTTTGAATTCATCACCCATTTGAAGCGATTGAGCCACCTCAGAGCCAAGCACTACTTCGCGCGAATGCTCAAACCAGTTTCCTTGTGCTATCTCTAGGTTGTAGAACGTTTGAAAATCCGTGTCAGTCCCCACAATGCGGTATTGCTTAAAAAAATCGCCATAAGCTAACGGCACCGAGATATCTACAAACCCATTTTGGCTGACTTTCTCCCAATCTTCTAATTGGATGTTACCCGTTGGGTCATCGGCATGAAACACATTGGCCAATACCAATTGCAATGGACTACCTTTTGCTCCCACAACCACATCAATGCCTGAGGTTTGTTTACTCCAATACTTTTCGGTTTGTTGCTGAACCGATAAAGTGAAAAACACCAAAACAGCACTCAGCGCAATTAAAACAAGGGTTACAAATACTCGAAACGGTTGTTGCATCCATTGGCGGTAAATCAGTTTGAAGAACGTCATAAGCGTACCTCCTTGCTGAAATACGGTTGAATACGTTGATCGTGCGATACAAAAACCAAAGCCGCCTGAGTTTGCTCAACAGCTTTATTCAGAAGCTCCATCAATTGCTGTGTACGTGTATCATCTAAATGGCTGGAAGCTTCATCAACCAATAACAATTTGGGTTGATGCACAATGGCTCTCAATACCGCCATTCGCTGACGTTCTCCTCCACTCAATTGATTAGGGAAATGATTTAACTGATCGGGTTGGATATCCAGCGATTCAGCCAACTGAACCACTTGATTGGAATCAACTGTTTTCCCCGCCCAAACAGCCGTTTGTTGAATTTGCTCCATCAGCGTAAGCGTTGAAACAAACACCAGATGTTGCCACACCAAACCCATCTGTTGCGTTCGAATACGATCGCGTTGGTTGGATTTAAGCTGAGAAAACGATTGATTTTGAAAAATAATTTCACCCGATTTTGGTGAAATTAATCCAGCCAAAAGATGCAGCAAAGTGGTTTTTCCACAACCAGATTGCCCTGATATCAGCAACTTATCTCCCGATTCTATTTCAAAGTCAGGAAACGCAAACTCCTTACTACCGTAGCTAAACCGAATATTTTTTGTGTTGAGCACGAAACAAAAGTGATGAATTTTCGGTTAGTTGATGAAACTTTATTGCATTTAGCTAAATTTGCATCATGAAAAGACTTCGAATTAAATCAGATTGGCTCGGCATTTCAGCTGCTGGACTCTGTTTGATTCACTGTATGGTGTTCCCCATCATTGTGTTAGCTGGAGGCGCCATCAACGAAGAATTTCATGATAAATGGCACTTCTTAGATTTCATCTTTTTAGCCATTGGCTTTATTGCCGTTCGCTATTCTGCCCGCAGTACGCATTACACTTGGATTAAATGGATGATGTGGATCACATACATCACCCTTTCTTTAGCATTGATTTTCAGAGAATCACTTTACTGGTTAGAGTATTTATCTTACGCTGCCTCGCTCGGTTTAATCACCGTCCACATCATCAACATTTACAAAGGGCAATCGTGTGAAATACACATCACAGACTAAATCATTTCGATTTTTTCTTGGCTCTTTCAATTGGTGCAACTTAATTCGTAAAAAACAAACTATACATGATTAAACATAATTTGCTAGTAGCGGCTTTTATGGGCTTAGCTACTCTTTCACAAGCTCAAGATCAAGACACTTTACGCAACAAAGAAGGTGGTAACTACTTGTTTGAAGTAGTAAACGAAATTGATGCTACTGATGTGAAAAACCAATACCGTTCTGGTACTTGTTGGAGTTTCTCTTCACTTTCTTTCTTCGAATCTGAAGCAAAACGTTTAGGAAAAGGCGATTTCGATTTCTCTGAAATGTTTGTGGTTCGTCACACATACGAAGACAAAGCAGTGAAATACGTTCGCATGCACGGAAATTTAAACTTCGGTCCTGGTGGAGCATTTCAAGATGTACTTTATGTGATGAAAAACTACGGTATGGCTCCTGAAGCAGCATACAACGGTTTGAATTACGGAACTGAAAAGCACACTCACGGTGAGCTAGATAACTTGACTAAAGCTTATGTTGATGCTGTTATTGAAAACAAAAACAAAACGCTTTCTACTGCATGGTTAGGTGGATTTGATGGCATTTTAGATAGCTACTTAGGCGATTTACCAACCGAGTTTGATTACAACGGAAAATCGTATACGCCAGAATCATACTTAAAAGCAACAGGCATCAATCCTGATGATTACGTATTGCTTTCTTCATTCACACATCATCCTTATCACGAGCCGTTTGTATTGGAAGTTCCAGACAATTGGTTAGGTGGCGAAGTGTACAACGTGGAGTTGAACGAGATGATTGAAGTAATGGACAATGCCCTAGAAAATGGATACGGTGTTGCTTGGGCTGCTGACGTTAGCGAAAAAGGATTCTCATTCCGCGATGGTTTAGCAATTGTTCCTGAAAACGAAGATGCAATCAAACAAAAAGGTAGCGATAACATGCACTTTAGCGATGCTGGTGCTGAAAAAATCGGCAACCAATTCATGACTCCTGGCGATGAGAAAGAAATCACTCCAGAAATACGTCAAGAAGCGTTTGATAACTACCAAACAACTGATGATCATGGAATGCACATTGTAGGTATTGTAAAAGATCAAAACGGTACTCCTTACTACATCGTGAAAAACTCTTGGGGAACAGGATTTAACACAGGTATGGACGGATACTTCTTTGCAAGTGTACCTTACGTGAAGTACAAAACAACCAACATCATGGTTCATAAAGATGCACTTCCAAAAGCATTGAAAAAGAAATTGGGTTTGTAAAAAGCCAAGCTCAAACAATAAAGCGAAGCCTGTTGGATTTTTTCTGACAGGCTTTTTTTGTGGAAAATATTCAACAGATTTTTAAACTACTGGCCGAGTTGAGTGTTTAAACTATAACAACAAACGCTTCAATCATAATCGTATACATGGACATTGCCGGAATATCATTTAATAAAAACGAAATAGCTCGATACGAGAAATTAGCTCACGTACTGCTGAAATACGGTTTCTCAGACCTGATTGCCAACAGCAGCTTAAAAAGCTATATCCCAAACTCGTATCTAAACAAACACCAAGAAGAGCTTTCGTTGACGACATACGAGCGTATCCGAATGATTCTTGAAGACTTGGGTCCTACTTACGTAAAACTGGGGCAGATTTTTAGTAATCGAGAAGACATGCTTCCTCCGGGCTTAATTGCTGAGCTTGAGAAGTTGCAAGACAATGTTCCACCAATTGAAGGGTTTCAGATTAAAGAAGCGTTGCAAAAGCACTTGTACAACGTCAATTTAGATGATGAATTCATTTTCATTGATGAAGAACCTATGGCCTCTGCCTCTATTTCACAGGTTCACAAAGCACAATTGCGCAATGGCGATTTGGTGATTCTAAAAATTCAGCGCCCAAACATTGAAGAAGTAATTAATGCCGACATTCAAATTATGAAGAAGGTAGCTTCGATGTTGGAAAAACACAACGAAGAAATTGCTCACTACCACCCCACTCGCATTATTGAAACGTTTGAAGAAAGTATCGCGCAAGAGTTGCAATTCAGCAACGAGATCATGAATCAAAAGCGATTCGCTAAAAACTTCAAAGACAACCCATATGTGCACGTTCCTAAAATCTACGATGGCTATTCAAACAAGAATGTCATCTGCATGGAATACGTAGACGGAATCAAACTAACCGATATTGACGATTTAGATAAGCTGGGTGTTAATCGCAAAGCTTTAGCTTCATTGGGTATTGATTTGTATTTGAAACAGGTTTTAGAGCACGGTTTCTTTCATGCCGATCCACATGCTGGTAACTTATTTTACTTGCCACAACACAATCAAATGTGTTTCATAGATTTTGGAATGATGGGTTACATCTCTCCAAAAGATCGTGAGTTACTTGATGAGCTTTTGATGGAGTTTATCAATGAAAATGTAGGCAAGCTCATAAAAACCATTAAGAAAATTGCTGTAAAAACAGATATTCCCGATGAAGGAAAGCTGGAATTTCAATTGCAGGGATTGATTGATAAATACGGTGATACAACCTTAGACGAAATGGACATGGATTTGATTCTACCAGAGTTTAAGGAAATCATGAACATGAACGAAATTGTAATGCCTAACCATATTTATTTGTTGGTTAGAGCCTTGGTTATGATTGAAGGTATTGGCATTAAGCTCGATCCTGAAATCAACGTGATGGAGAACGTAGAGCCTTATTTAACTGAGATATTACTCCGACACTACAGTCCAAAAAGATTCTTTAAAAACACCATCGAAAGCGCTGCCAATTTCTATGAAATGATTGGGAACCTCCCATCAGACATGCGCGAGATTGTGCGTAAGGTTAAAAATGGCGAGATTAAAATTGTACACGAAATCAAAGATTTTGATCAGTTTCAAATCACCATCAGTAAAGCCAGTAACCGATTGGTTTTGGCTATCATTATTGCCACATTATCCATCAGTTCATCACTACTGGTAATGGCCAATATGCCACCTCGCATTTTTGATATCCCACTACTTGGTGTTTTCGGATTTGTCATCTCTGGAATTTTAGGCCTCATGGTGGTATTATCTATTTTAAAGAATAAAAATTACTAAACAATATGCGCTGCCAAGCGTTTATATTATGTAGTTTAATCATTATTAACTAACTAAAAATCAACAACAATGGAAACCTCTCTTGAAAATAAAGCAGATAGAAAATTAAAAAAATGGCAAGGCATGGTTGAACGCTTAAACGTTCAACTTCACTTAGGTGCTGCCGATGCAAAAGATGCTTTTGAAGAACAGAAAAAAGAACTCGAATCTTGGTTACAAACGGCTAAAAGCAAACTGAAAAATTCAGATAAAATAGCTGATGAGAATACACAAAAAATTCAAGCCGCTATTGACGAATTGAAAGTACAGGCTGCTTTAGGCAAAGCCGAAACAAAAGACGAGCTTGAAAAGCAACAAAAAGAATTGAGCAAAAACATTCAACAATTGAAAGTTGAAGTTGAAAAAACATACAAAGAATCTAAAGAAACAGGTGCCGAACTCATGGATGAGTTGGATGAAGAATTGGAAGAATATCAAACCAAATTTGATTTATTCAAGCTCCAATTACATCTGGGCAAGGCTGAATCTAAAGAATATTTAGAAGAGAAGAAAAAAGAAGCGAAAGTAGAATTGCAAAAAGTGGAAACCCTTTTGCAAAAAGGAAAAGACTCCGCTTCTGATAACTGGGATAATTTCACCAGTGACATCTCTAAAGCATGGAAACAAATGAGAAGTTGATTAACAACTGAGTAGGATAGATAAAAAAAGCACGGTTCAAACGATCCGTGCTTTTTTCATTTTTGGCAGTTTAGAATTCAATTTTACTACCACTTAAAAAGACGTAACAACATTCGTCCCCTTGACTGTGTTGTTCAAATTCTCATTGAAAATCAAGCAGCCTCTACGTCTGCTGTATTTTGTTCTTTTTCGAAAGTTTGGTAACCGCTATTTGCAATTTCATCGCAGATTTTAGAGTAAGGACCTAATCCACCGATGTAAGGCATAAACACTCTTGGTTTACCAGGAACATTAGCTCCTAAGTACCATGACCCACCTTGAGCGATAAATAATGGCTTAGCAATTTCAGTTACATGCTCAACCCACTTATCTTCTTCTTCAAGCTTCGGATTAAGAGCTGTAATGTTGTTATCATCTAAGTACTTCGTACATTCATCAACCCACTCAACATGCTGCTCAATAGATGACACCATGTTGGTTAATACAGATGGACTTCCTGGGCCAGTAATGGCAAACATATTCGGGAATCCGTGAGACATTAAGCCCAAGTACATACGTGGACCAGCTTCCCATTTATCAGTAAGCTTTTCACCGCCTTTACCAACAATGTTCACTTTAGAGATTGCACCTGTCATGGCATCATAACCTGTAGCACAAACAATCATATCAAACTCATACTCATTGTTTTCTGTTTTGATGCCAGTTGGAGTAAACTCAACAATCGGATCATCACTAACATCAACCAAACTCACGTTGTCGCGGTTATATGTTGCGAAGTAATTGGTATCTAAACACAAGCGTCTGTCAGCAAAATGTGTACGTGGTTTTAGTAATGCTGCAGTTTTCGGATCATTAACAATTTTGTCGATCATCTCAAAGAAGAATTCGCGTACAATTTGATCGGCTTCTTTATCGTAACCGATATCTGTAAAGAGTGTATTGAAGGCAAAACCTCTACCCAAACTCTCTTCCATGATTTTGAACGCTTCTTCGCGAGAATAATCTTTAATTGATTTACCAGTACCGTTATCAGACATTCCCACACCCGTATAGTTTGTACGTGCATTGTAACGAATTTCATCGTAGCGCTTGTAGATGTCTTGTAAATAAGCATCATCAATGTTGTGGTTTCCAGCAGGAATAGTGAAGTTAGGATCGCGCTGAAGAACCGAAACATGTTTTGCCGTTTCAGCAATCACAGGAATAGCTTGAATACCAGAAGACCCTGTACCAATTACACCAACGCGTTTTCCTTCAAAAGAAACTTCGTGATGTGGCCATTTTCCCGTGTGATACAATTCGCCTTGGAAAGATTCCATTCCTTTAAACTTAGGTGTTCTTGGAACAGATAAACACCCTGTAGCCATTACAAAGTAACGCGCTTCATACACATCACCAGTATTGGTTTTAACCGTCCACAATTCGGTGTTTTCATCATAAATCGCATCCGTAACTTTCGTTTCGAATTGGATGTCTTTTTTCAAATCGAACTTATCAGCCACATGCTTCAAGTATTTTAAGATATCTGGCTGTGCCGAATAACGCTCTGGCCACTTGTATTCTTCTTGTAATTCTTTCGAGAAAGAGTAACAATACTCCACACTATAAACATCGCACCTTGCACCTGGGTAACGGTTCCAGTACCATGTTCCACCAACATCAGTTCCTGCTTCAATTACCTGTACATTTAGACCTCTATTTCTCATTCTCAAAAGCATGTACATCCCCGAGAACCCTGCTCCTACGACCAGCGAGTCAACTCTTTTCTTACTCATAAAATTCTAGTTTATTTGATTAAAATCGGATTGGTTTTTTAAAATTTAAGCAGCAACTTCTTGCTGTACAGGCAGGTTTTGAACGATAGCATTCGCAATAAATTCAATACCTCTATCGCTACCTGGTAAGATGTTTACGAATGAGAAAAATCCGTGTGTTTGATCATCGTAGCGTTGGAAAGTAACAGGAACACCAGCTTTCATCAATTTAGCAGCGTATTCTTCACCTTCATCACGAAGTACATCATGTCCAGCAGTTAGAACAATTGCTGGAGGAAGTCCTGCTAAATCTGTTGCATACAATGGAGATGCTTCAGAGTTTAAACGGTCTGATGGATTTGGAACATAATGATCCCAGAACCACTCCATCAATTTTTTATCTAAGATTAATTGGTTTTCAGGATCTAAGTAAGATGGACGAGTAAAATCTGCAGCCGTAACTGGGTAGATTAATGCTTGAACACTGATTTTTGGTCCGTTCTCACGCTTGCTTTTCAACGCCATAACCGCACTGATGTTACCACCTGCACTGTCGCCAGCTACAACTAAAGGAACATCTCCACCAGCTAATGAATTCTTGTTGCTTTCAACCCATTTCAATGCCGTGTAAGAATCATTGATTGCCGCTGGAAAACGATTTTCAGGAGCTTTGCGGTAATTTACCAATACAACTGTTGAATTGCTTTGTTTGGCTAACTTCTGACCTAAAGCTTTAAACGAGTAGATATCAGAAACAACCCAACCACCACCGTGGTAATAAACAATAATTGATTGTGGAGTTGCTGAAGGCTTCAAAGTAATGATTTCGATCTCTCCTCCATCTACTGGAATTGTCAACTCATTTTCTTCTAACATTTGAGGTCCTTCACCATACATTTCTGCACCCGGACTCATTGCTCTCGCTTCGTCTGGAGTGCATTCGCTAAAAGGTTTTCCACCTGCTTTTGCCATTTCAGTTAGTAAGTGTGTTGTTGCTTGATCTAGTGCCATAATTGATTGTTTTTATTATTTTTGAATCGAAGTAAGTAATCACTCACCACAAACCTAGCAACTAGATTTCTTGATAAATCGACAAAAATGAGGAGATAATATCCCAAACTGTGGATATTGATTTTCAAGTTGTTAGCGCGTGCTTTTTTATACCCTAAAAAGTATATTCATTATGAAATCAATGATTCAACGTACAAGCATAGAAACGTTGTTTGAGCGTATGCACGTTCAAGCAGATGAGATAGATTACTTCATTACAGATGATATTTCTTCTTTATTAACTTACGATACCATAAGACCAGACCACTACTCTATTGCATACTGTTTTGAAGGGAATTACGAAGTAGAGCTCTCTTTTCAGAAATACAATTTGACTCCTGGTAATCTAATGTTTTTTAAACCTGGAGAAATTCACCATTTAATAGCTGCTCACAATTACAAAGGCTTCTTAGTTACTTTTAGCAAACACTTCTTTCTAACTAAAACCAACTGGATTCCTGAAGTAATTACGCAACCTTTTTTTATGGAAGGAAGCAATAGTTTGATGGAGCTTAAACAAGAAGATCAGGATAAGTTAGACTTTTACTTCAAAGCATTACTCTTGAAAAACAAGGAGCAATACAACTCCAACAAGAAAAAGATCATTCGCACCTTAATTGCTGGACTTTTATTTGAAATAAATGCTTTGTATCCAAAAGCAAACAAAAAGGAAGAACACAATAAAAGCAGATACAAAACGGTTGTGCGCAATTTTAAAGAGCTTCTGCAAGCTCAGTTTATGAAAGAAAAAGAAGTCTCTTACTATGCCGATAAGTTACACGTAACATCAGGACATTTGAGCGACATCTTAAGAACTGAAACTGGGAAAAGTGCCAAAGAGCATATACAAGACAAGATTATTCTTGAGGCTAAAGTATTGCTACAAGGAAGCCACTTAAGCATTGGAGAAATTGCTCAAATGTTTCAGTTTACGAATGACAGTTCATTCATTCGCTTCTTTAAAAATAAAACAGGATTAACTCCGGCTAAGTATAGATTATCGAGGTAATTGCTCTTGCGAATACTTCTGCTGCACAAAAGTGATCATGGTATCACAATCAAAATCAGGATCCTTAACCAATTGCTTCCAGAGTGCATCAACAATAAGTAAAAGCAATTCCGTTTCCATTATTGGTTTCGGATAACCAATTTCATCAAATGCTTCAACCAACAATTTATGAACCGGTTGCATAAAGTTAGCGTGTGCTTCTTTGGCAGCCGGTTGATTCATCATACGTGCCTGCATTTTCCAGAATATAGGGTGTTTGTTTACCAAGTGAGATGGTAATTCCAACACCTTAAAAACCAATGCTAAAGGATCTTTTTCATTCAACATTCCTTTGTTGCTCAAAATCACTTCAGAATAACCCGTTTTAAGAACTGCGCGAAGCAATCCCTCTTTGGTATGGAAGTGTTTAAAGATTAAAGCCTCAGATACTTTTGCATGTTTTGCAATCATAGCTGTAGACGTGTTTGGGTAACCGTTGTCACCAAACAATTCCATGGCTGAGTATATTAGGGCTTCTTTTCTATTTAACATCGGAAATACTTGTTGTTACATGCAAAAGTATTATAAATGCAGCGAATGCAAATACTCATTAGTAAAACGAATTCAACAATCTCATTTTAATAACTGAAAATTATACAAACACCTTTTTAAGTGGATTAAAACTTATAATTGCTTTTATCGTATGTAGTTCATTCAGGCGATAAATACCAACCAAGCGAAATGGAAATTAAAGAACCTTTACCGTTTAAAGTTTTAAAAAAGACATTCCCCTATCTCGAGAAGCTCACCCCTTCTCTTGCAGAAAATATAGCTACACGATTTTTCTTAACCCCTATTCGTTTTGGGTTTACTAAAGACGAAAAAGCCTTTTTACCTGGGTTAACTCCCTTCGAATTGAAATTGAAAAATCACTCAGTTACCGCATATAAATCAGGATCTGGACCAGCCATAATTTGTTCACACGGTTGGGCAGGAAGAGGTGTTCAATTCAGGAAGTTTGCTCCTCAAATCATTAATGCAGGATACACTTTTGTATGTTTTGATGCTTGGGGACACGGAAACTCAAAAGGAAAACAATCAAGTGTATTCAACTTTGCTGAAGCCATCGAGAAATTACTGCATGAATTTCCTGAAACGGCAGGTGTTATTGGTCACTCTATGGGTGGGGTTGCTTCTGGTATTCTCATGGAAAAAGGAGTAAATATCCCAGCATTAATCACCATCGGTTCTCCAAGTATTTCTGAAGATATATTGAATGATTTCGCCAACGCCATTAATGGATCAAAAAAGGTGAATCAAGGCATCAAAAAGAAGTCTCTTGAGAAATATGGAAGAGACTTTGAAGAGCTCTCATTGTCTAAAACTATTAAACATGCATCAAACCCTGTATTATCTGTTCATGGTTCACGAGACAAAAGCGTAAATGTGAGTAACTTACATGCAATTAAGTCTGCTAACCCTGCTGTAGAAACACGAATTATTGATGATGCTGGTCATTTTAGCATTTTAAAAAACGAAACACTTATTAGTGAAATAGTTGCGTGGATTGATCAACAATATTCAAAACAAAAATGATTATACATTCTAGTGATTTTCTAACTTAGAACTTGTTACACACTTTACTATACCAACAAACCCATGCGAAAGCAAGTCAGATTAAAATACATTCTGGCCACCGTAGTTGCTGTATCTCTTTTGCTTTTTAACCAAGCTTTTATCCAGTATTGGTTAAATCAAAAACAAGATGATGCCAAAAAGATTAATATGGCTGGTCGCCAACGGATGCTTTCTCAAAAATTAAACCTTGAGCTATATAGGCACATCCATTCAGACGGATCAATTAAAGAGGTTAATAACACTTGGGAAGCATGGAATAAAGCACATTACCAGTTATTGAATGGAGATGAAGAGCTTGGTATTGAGCCTGCTGTAAATGAATCAGTAATTCTGGCTTTAAATGGCGTTGAACATTTTATTGCACAAGCAAAAGAAATAGTTGAACGAGATAACATTACAGATAAAGACATCAATGAACTCTACGCCAACCAAATTCAGTTTCTTGCTGGAATGGAAGGTGTTGTTGGTTTACTCGAGCACATTAGTAATGATAAGTTGAGATATATAGTAACCACTGAGATTATACTAGCTCTATTGTCTATTGCTGTTATCATTTTTGAAGTTCTATACATTTTTAAACCTATTTCAGTTCGCTTGATGAATCAACTATTAGAAATGAGGCGAAAAGATGACACACTTCGCGGAATTTCTGAGAATTCAATTGAGGCAATCACAGTAATGGATACCAACTTTAATATTGTTTACACCAATAAGGTTGCTCAAACTATGTACGCTCACATTCAAGGATCTAAATCTCCACAGATTGGTGATAACTGTAAAGACTTCCCACTCGGTAATGAACCTCTTTTTACAGAAAGTTATCAAAGTGTGATGCAAGGAAATGTAGAGCAATTTGAATATGAAAATGATGGCTCTACCTATTTATTCTTGGCATTTCCACATGTAACTGAAGGTGATTCCTCAATCAAAGGCATCGTAACCATTGCTCAAGATATCTCTACAATGAAAGAGCAAGAGGCTAAAATCAAAGATCAAATGAATCGATTTAGGGAGATTGCTTGGGAACAATCACACGAGGTTAGGCGTCCACTTACAAACGTTCTTTTATGTGCATCTTTACTCAAAGAAACGCAATCTGAAGAGTTAAATGATGAAGCCAAACAATACATTGAGTTCATCAATAAAGAAGCTAGAACCTTAGACGATATTGTACGTAAGATTGTCGAGAAAACTGAAGAAATTCCCGGCTTATCTCCTGATTATCAAATCAAACCCAAAGAATATTTAGATTAATCTAAAAACAGAAAGAGTCTGAAAAATACTTCCAAACTCTTTTCATTCATACCAAAACAG
>CAJWSQ010000034.1 GCA_913045895.1 uncultured Flavobacteriales bacterium
TGGAAAAATTGATAATGAAGAGAAAGAAGAAGAGTTTTGACGACCAGCTAATACCACTTGGTGAACAGAAGAAGTATCTGTGTTACCAATTCCGTATTCTGCAAAACCTAAATCTGGCTCAACAACACTCATAGGAGTTCCGTCAGCGTTAGCAATAGTAACCAACATACTTTCGTATTTCTCCATGTTAGCGCCAGTGTGTAAGTTCACATCAGAAGGCTCAATTACTACAGGCTCAATAGTACCGTAGTTACCTGTTGTGTCAATGTCAATAACGCTCAAACGAGTGAAGTTGTAGTTTTCTTCAACGATACCAGTAACTTCAACTTCTTGACCTCTAAATAGAGTAATTAAATCTGCGCTACCTACTAATGAGATACCTGCCCACTCAACTTCACCTTCTTGTTGAATGTAAACATAACCTAAGTCGTTTGCTTTAACTGATGCAGTAACAATACCAGTAACAGTTAATGTGTCGCCAACGTAGTAAGACTCATCACCAGTATTAGGATCGTCTACCTTTTGGATGTCAACGATTGTAGCACCACCATCTCTAACTACATATTTCTTAGTAGTAGAAGGAGAAGGGTAACGAGAAACGTTTCCATCATTATCTGTAGCTTCAATGTAATAAGTAACTGTTGTTCCATCTGCAAATGCAGGGATAGTAACTTCATACTCATCTGTTGAACCTGTAATTAAGTTCAATGGCAATGAAGTATATGAACCACCTGTTTGGTAGAATAACTCTGCAGTAGTAACAGAACCATCGTAATCTACGATAGTAGCACTTACTACTGGAGATTCAGTACTTGTTGGGATAAGTGGTGAACGGTATACACTTTCAAAGTTTGGAGGTGTAGGTCCGTAAACGTAATCGTTAGAATCAAAAGGATTTAATTCATAACCACGGCCACCGCCACCAGTACAGCCATTTTCAGAGTGAATTACAATACCACGTAATGTATCTAAACGAGCACCAACTGCTGGTACACTAAACTCACCAGCTGATTGTGGTGATTGAGCGTTAACTGGAACCCAAGAAGGTAATTTTTGACAAATGAAACGGTCAGAAACGTTGATTCTGTTTCCGTTGGCATCTTCAACATCAAAACTTACACGAGTACCGCTACTGAAGTAACTTACAGCAACAACAGTTAAATCTGTTAACTCAACATAAGATCCTTCCCATTGCTCACCTGTTTCAAGTTGATTTACACGACTTGCATCGTTCAAATCACCTAAGTTTACAGGTGCAGGTAAAGGGCGCGGAGAGTTGTTTGTAATAATCTCAATAGCATCACCACCAGCAATACTACCAATTTGGTTATTGATTGGTTGGAATTGCGTTTCACCATCATATGATGATACCTCACCTACAACCTTAATGATGTAACCAGCAGTAAAGTTATCTAAAACGTTTACTGGATTTAATGGATTAGAAGAACCAAAAACACCGTGAATTTGGATAGATGAAAATCCGTCCATTGCGGAGTTATTTGCAGTATCAACAACCCACAATCCTGGGCGGTATCCACCGTTTGTAGAACTTGAAGCAAGTTCAGTAAGACTTCCGTCATGAATAGCTTTACCAACGATGATAACAGTATCACCTAGGTATGTTGAAGAGTCAACACAATTAGCCAAATTCGATTGACTTACAAATTGCAAATCGTGAATCGAAATTTCTGGATAGGTTTGTGCGTAACTAAATGTGGCTACTAGTCCTAAGACCAAAGAAAGTAACGTTTTTTTCATAGCACTTTTTTATTTGATAATTAAGAATTTCCCTTTGTACAATTCGCCAGAATCAAGATCTTTTACGGTAAAGAGATAGACGCCTCTGGCAATAATCTGGCTATCTCTTGACAATAAATCCCAAGCGTGTTCACCACCTGAAAACTTATTGTTGTCAGCTTCTTCATCACCAAAAGTTCTGTACCAACGCGTGTCGGTACCATCGTAACTTTGATCATGATTTATTTCATCAATTAAATCACCTGCAACGGTGAAAACTCGAATCACACATCTTTCAGGCAGGTTAGCAAACATGAGTTTTCTACTTTCTTCTTGAAAGCTACTTGCGCCTTCCCATGAAGAACCAGCGTAGTATGGATTTGGATAAACAAATGGTTCAAATTCATCCATGTCTGAAACCGCTTCCTTACCCGGGAAAACTCGGTAATCGTTAGCAGATGGAGCACTTTCTAAAGACTCCAAATTACTTTGTTCATCGCCACGGTCAAATGCAGTAACAGCCACAGCATATTGCCATCCGTTTAACACGTTGTTGATGGTGTATTTGTATCTGTAAATGTTGGTGTCACCGTCAAAAATCATGGGCTCATCCAGCTCAATGCTGTCTAACCCAGTTTCAAATGAGAAACCATTGTTAGGTAAATCGTATTGGCCAACTTTTACATAATCTAGGTCTAAAGCAGACTCAGCTACATCAAAGCCTAATCTGGTCATGTAAACATTGTAACCTTCAAAGTCTTTTTCTTGAGTAATTGGATCAACAGATTCTTCACTGTTATCAGACCAATAGATTTCTATTTTTCCATCTTGAGACTCGATGCGAGTTATTGGAGAACTTGGAGGGCTAGGAAGAATGTATCGAGTGATTTCTCCATCACCGTCTGTGTCTTCACCTTCATCTAAAATACCATTGAAGTTAACGTCTTCGCCATTGTAAGCCGTTTGAGCCCACGAGGCGTTAGCGTAAAAAATACTTCTCTGATCTAAGTTGTTGTCTGAGTTTGGATTTCCGTCCTCATTTTTTCTACCTAATACAAAGGCATAAACAACATTTAAGGTATCACCAGGCTCTAGATCTGTGAATGGACCAACAGAAACTAAATCGGACCTGTTTCCCGCTTGATTTAATTGTTGTTGAATGGAGTTGGTTCCACAATTCGAGTTTGTTGATGCATTTTGATCCCAACAAAGTAGATCATTCAAACCGCTTACCATTTTATTGTAGCGTTGTGCATCTGATGTAGGTTGGAAAAAAACAGGATCAGATGACGAGTTGAATTGCCATGCATTGTAATGCACAGCTACTTCATCTTGATAGAATTGTTGTGATTGGATATCAAAAGCAGAATCAATTTGTGGATGGTGGAAACCTCTTTTGTCTTCAGCTCCTAAAAACTTTTGACCAATGTATGAATCTGTAAATCCAACATCGCCACTGTGATCATAGCAATAAGCCATGCTTAATGAGTCTGAAAAACCGTTACCACCTTTGTTGTAGAAAGCTGAACCGCCCGAACCAGCTGTTGTAACATTGATGTTTCTTACAACTGTATTGGCCCAAAATGCAAAGTATGGATCTGTAACCGTAAATGAACCGTTGTTAACTACCGTAAAGTTCATTATCACAAAGAAATCACTGAAAGTGTAATTCCAGTTATAAGTTTCCATGTGTACATCCACATAAAGCGGATTGGTGTGGTTGTTAATTGGAATTTGAGTCCCTGGAACTGTGATGTTTCTATCTGTAAAATCTGCTGTGTAATCTTGGTGAGATACGGCAGAATTACTGTAGAATGGGCTCTCAAATAACGTTGATCTTTGTGTCAGTTGGCTTCCTTGTTCTCCCGTAAACTCAAAACCTGCACTACCAGTAGAGTATCCTTGAGATGCATCTACAGCAGTTGTTGAAACTAAACTTTGGCCGTTTACCAAACCACCTACCCATATACCAGATTCAAAAAGATGCTCAATTCCTGAACCTGCTGGGTATTCACATGATTGATCTCCTGTACCATCTCGATAACCTCTAAAAGCGTTACCGAAAGTTCCGATATTGGTTACGTTTAAGCGAACTTGAGATGAAGTAGTTGTTTGTTCATCAAATGTTTGAGCCTGAACTTGTAAGCCCAAGAACAAAAGTGCTATTGCGAGTAATCTATGCGTCTTCATAAAAGGGGGCGCAAATGTAATTTTGGATTCGAGCACCGATGTTATGTGAATGTTAAGATTTGACAATTTTCAACGTATTTGATAGTCCGTTATTCAATTGAGTTTGAATTATTAATACCCCTTGTGGTAGATCTTCTACAGGTATGTTAATCCAAGTTCCATCTGTAAATTCAATGTGGTCTGAACTGAATACAGTTTGACCCAAAATATTGTAAATGCGAATGCTGCCTTGTGTGTTTCCACTTCCCTTTGGTAGTAGAGCCAATTGACCACTTGATGGTTGCTTAGCTCTTACATAAAAGGAACTTAAATTCTGATCGTTTATCCCTACAGGTGCAGAATAAGTCATTCTCAAATCCAAGAAAATAGGAAGGTGATCGCTCACGTCATATAATGCCTGAATGATATCGGTAGGTTCTGAGTTGTTTGCTGGATCATCAATAGCTCCGTTAAAACGGTTTCCATCTTGCCCTAGAGCTTCGTAGCTACCATCAATGTACTCTATTCGGTTTTCATCATTTCTAATAGATCCATTAATTAAAATGAAATCAAAACGGTCGTCAAGTCCACTACTACTAAAACAGCCATTGCTAACTGAACGAGTTGATTGTGTGTGTACGTATGAGAAAGAAGCACTGTTATTCCAGTTTCCAACCATTTGCATTGGGTCGTAAAAACGCGAATCAGCAGCGTTGCTACCTACAAGATTTTGAAACGGATCATGATTTCCGTTGTAAGTATTCAAATCACCAGTAAGAATGTAGTTTTCAATCTCTGGGTGATTCGAAATATAGTTCATGATTGCAGCTGTGGCTTTTGCTCTATCACCTCTATCTGCAGTTGTGTTTCCTGCCTTTAAGTGAGCCGTAAAAACGGTTAAAAAGTTGGTGTCGAGCGTTTGTTCTAACACTGGATCTTTGTGATAGAATGTGGTTACGTCAATTAATCGAACGATGTGAGTATTGTCTAAATTCTGTGTGATTGATGTTTTGCTATAAACTTCCAATACTTCATTGTTATAGAAGATAACATTCATCAAATCGCTACCATTCGTTGCTTGATAATCGGTGTAAGCGTATTTAGTAACACCATCAACGTTCATCACATTTTGGTCTAATCTAGCAATGTTATTTATTGCAGATCCTACTTCGTTGAAGGTAACAATATCGGGGTCTTTGTACTGAATAATGGTTTTAAGACCATCTTCTTTTGTGCCAGTTGAATTGTTTGATGCCGTGCAATAACTTGTTGAATTACGATAATTTAACAAGTTGTAATGCATTACAGTAATATCATCGTAGTTATTTTGGCTGAATAATAATAGTGGAGATACAAGCAGAATAGTTAGTACAGACAGTATTTGCTTTGTCATTGAGCTCAAAAATTTGTGCAAAGATAAAGGTGGTTTTTCGAACTGCTTACCATTTTGTTTATGAAAACATTAAGTTCACGTTAGAATGGTTATCGGTGCAAATCTTTGAAGTAGGTAAAATCTATTTTGAGATCGGGAGTTTGTTGAAGTATCTTCGCCCGTAATATTTAAGCCTCTCAATAAGTGGAAAAAGAAAGATTAGTCATAATTCCAACCTATAAAGAGAAAGAGAACATTGAACGAATGATTCGTAAAGTGTTTTCACTTCCCATGGAATTTCACCTGCTTATCATTGATGATAACTCACCCGATGGTACTGCTCAAATTGTAAAAGATTTACAAAAAGAGTTTCCTGAAAAGCTTCATATGATTGAACGTTCAGGGAAATTGGGACTCGGTACAGCATACATTACAGGATTTAAATGGGCTTTAGAAGAAGAATATCAATTCATTTTTGAGATGGATTGCGACTTTAGCCATAATCCAGATGACTTGATCAGACTTTACGAGCAAGCCATTAATAAACCATCTGATTTAGTTGTTGGATCAAGGTATGTAACTGGTGTAAACGTGGTGAATTGGCCCATCGGTAGAGTTTTAATGTCGTACTATGCCAGTGTATACGTACGTACTATATTAGGTATGCCAGTTAGAGATGCTACTGCCGGATTTAAATGCTACCGCAGAGCTGTTTTAGAGGCGATAGACTTCAATCAGATCAAATTTAAAGGTTATGCCTTTCAAATTGAAATGAAATTTACGGCTTGGCAAATGGGCTTTGATGTTTCTGAAGTGCCTATTATTTTTACTGATAGACAAGAAGGAACATCTAAAATGAATACCGGAATTTTTAAAGAGGCTTTTTTCGGTGTTATTGAAATGAAGATTAAAAGTTGGTTTAAACCCAAGAAACGCATAAAATGAAAACATTAATCAAAGGAGCAACTATCGTTAATGAAGGACTGGAATACGTAGGTTCGGTACTTATTAACGGAACAAAAATTGAATCTGTATTTGAAGGAACTCCTGATGTTGAAGCTGATCGAGTAATAGATGGGGTAGGTAAATTTCTTTTACCCGGAACCATTGATGATCAAGTGCATTTTCGCGATCCAGGTCTAACTCACAAAGGTGATTTGTATACCGAGCCAAAAGCTGCGGTTGCTGGTGGTTGTACCACTTACATGGAGATGCCAAACACGAAGCCTGGTGCTGTAACAGTTGATTTGTTAGAAGCTAAATATCAACGTGCTTCCGAGGTTTCAATGGCGAATTACTCCTTTTATATGGGGACTACCAATGATAACTTGAATGAAGTTAAAAAGGTAGATTACTCTCGAGTTTGTGGGGTTAAAATCTTCATGGGATCAAGTACAGGTAATATGCTTGTTGATAGTTTAGAAGCGCTGGAAGGTTTGTTTTCAAACACCAAAGTGATCATTGCAACTCACTGCGAAGATGATCCGATGATTAAAGAAAACCTGGATAAATACGTTGCAGAATATGGTGATGATATTCCAGTTAAATACCATCCATTAATTCGTAGTAGAGAGGCTTGCTATAAATCCTCGAGCGGAGCTATTGAGTTGGCGCGTAAGTTTAACACGCAGCTACATATCTTACACATCTCTACTAAAGAAGAAACAGAACTTTTCAGAAACGATATTCCTTTAAAAGAAAAACGAATCACTGCTGAGGCGTGTGTACATCACATGTGGTTCTCAGATGCTGATTACGATGAAAAAGGAACATTGATTAAGTGGAATCCTGCGGTTAAAACTGCAGCTGACCGTGATTCGATTTTACAAGCCGTTTTAGATGATAGAATTGATGTAATTGCTACCGACCACGCGCCTCACACTTTAGAAGAAAAGCAAAACCCATATACTCAGGCTCCATCTGGTGGGCCACTTATTCAACATGCACTGGTAGCGATGTTAGAATATGTACATCAAGGAAAAATAACCTTGCCAAAATTGGTGCAGAAAATGTCTCACAACGTGGCTGAGTTATTTGATGTTGAAAAGCGTGGATATATCCGTGAAGGATATTACGCAGACTTGGTTTTGGTTGATATGGACAACCCTTGGACGGTTGACAAAAGCAATATTCTATACAAATGTGGTTGGTCTCCTTTTGAGGGAACAACTTTCAAATCTCAGATCGAGAAAACATTTGTTAGTGGACATTTAGCTTATGATCGTGGTGAGTTTGATGAATCGGTAAAAGGTAAACGCATAACTTTTGATCGATGAGTTTTTTGCGTTTCATACAGGTTATGTTCGCTTTTGCAATGGTGCTGAATTTAACCAGCTGCATCGATAAAAGCTCTAAAGTTCCTGAAAATGTAATGAGTAAGGAGGAGATGGTTGAGGTAATTAGTGAATCTCAACTGATTGAAGCTATTCGTCAGCGAGGAACAATTTTACCAAAAGACCTAAATCCTCAAGACGAAGCGAAGCGTCAGTATGCCTTATTATTTGAAAAGCATAACATTACTGAAGATCAATTCAAAGAATCGTATCAGTGGTATTTAGAGCATCCGCAGCTATTGGCAGAGATTTATGATTTGGTATTGGAGCAACTCACCAAAGAGCAGGCTAATATTCAATCGGAAATGAAACCCAAAAAGGTTAAAGTTGATAAGTCTAAGGCAGATACAGCGGTAAAACCTAAAGCAAAATAACTAGCGATTTTTATAGGCTATCACAGTATTTTCAATTGCATCTTTAATACTGTGGTATTTAAAATCAGGTAAGAATTGGAATAATTTCTCTCTGTTATATACAGTAGTTTGGTAAGCAGATCGTGCAGTTTCTTTCGTAACTGCTGCATTTTTTCCAGTAAGTTTTTGTTTCAACCATTCAGCTCTCCAAGCAATAGCGCCCATCCAAGGTTTAGCTGCAATATGAGGCGGTTTCTTATCTAGTTTTTCGGCAACTTGAGTAAAGAAATTACGGTAGGTCATATTCTCACCTATAATCAACGTGCGCTCACTAAGAATGTCATTTTCCATGTACTGAATAAGTACTTCAGAAACGTCACGCACATCAACAAAAGCATTAGCTCCACTTGAATAAAAAGGGAATCCGTTATCAACTGTTTCAACTAAGGAAGTACTGCTTTGTCCCCACTTGCCAGGGCCAATAATTACACACGGATTTACAATACAAGCCTCTAAACCTTCTTCAACGCCACGCCAAACTTCGCGTTCTGCTTGGTGCTTGCTAATGCTGTATGAACTTACATGTCCGTCTTCAATCCAAGGATCGTCTTCACGAACTTCTTTTTGCTTTTCGTTTTTCCCGATTGCAGCTGTTGAGCTAACGTAACCCAAGCGTTTAATGCCAACATCAAGACATGCATCAACAACATTGGCTGTGCCATCGATATTGATCTTGTACATGTCTTCTAAATTGGTTCCGGTAAAAGAAACAACTGCTGCTGCATGATATACCACATCGCAGTCTTTCATGTTGTCAATTAATGAGAAAATCTCTGTAACATCACCATCAACCCAACTAATTTTGGTAGATAGTTCTTCGTGTCCGTAATGTTTGAAAATGGCTTTAACATGGTTGTTTGATGATGATTTTCTGCAAAGTGCAACTACTTCGTAATTGCGTTTAAGCAAATCCAACATCAAATGAATTCCAACCAGTCCGGTACCACCTGTTACAAAAGCTTTCATCGGGTGCCAAAGTTATTATTATCAGCTTTCGTGTATATACATCTTTGATTCATTTTCAAATTGATTTTGAGCGGCTATCTTTGCGCGCACTTATCAAAAAGGATTATGAAAAATTTTGTAGAAGAATTGAAGTGGAGAGGAATGGTCCACGATATGATGCCCGGAGTTGAAGAACAATTTGAAAAGGAGATGACGGGTGCCTATATCGGATTTGATCCTACAGCAGATTCGCTTCACGTAGGTAATCTGGTACAGATTATGACATTGAGACATCTTCAAAATTGTGGTCATAAACCGTATGTTTTGGTAGGTGGAGCAACAGGTATGGTTGGTGATCCTTCTGGAAAATCTGCTGAACGCAACTTGTTGGATGAAGAAACATTAAATCATAATGTAGCCTCTGTTAGAAAGCAATTAGAGAGCTTTTTAAGATTTGAAGGTGATAATGCTGCTGAGCTAGTAAACAACTACGATTGGTTTAAAGAATTCAAATTCTTAGATTTTATTCGTGATGTTGGTAAGCACATTACCATCAATTACATGACAAGCAAAGACTCAGTTCAAAAGCGTTTAGAAACGGGATTGAGTTTTACTGAGTTCTCTTACCAATTGGTACAGGGTTACGATTTTTACCATTTGTGGAAGAATAAAGGAGTTAAGGTTCAATTAGGAGGATCAGATCAGTGGGGTAATATTACAACTGGTACTGAGTTGATTCGTAGAATTGGAAAAGGTGAGGCGTTTGCTATTACCACTCCATTAATTACCAAAGCAGATGGAACCAAGTTCGGTAAATCTGAAGGTGGAAATATTTGGTTAGATGCAGAAAAAACATCACCGTACAAATTCTACCAGTACTGGATAAATGCTTCAGATGAGGATGCGAAAAACTTCATCAAGATTTTCAGTGAGAAATCTCGTGAAGAAATAGATGCAATAATTGAAGCTCATGATGCAGAACCTCATGCTCGCAATTTGCAAAAAGCATTGGCTGAAGAATTAACGATCAAAGTACATAGTCAAGAAGCTTTAAATACGGCAATCAAAGCGTCTCAAATTTTATTTGGGAAATCAACTACTGAAGATTTGAAGTCGTTAGATACGCAAACCTTCTTACAAGTTTTTGAAGGAGTTCCTCAAGCAGACGTTGTAAAAGCTGATGTTTTAGGAGCAGGTATTATTGACTTGTTGGTAGCGAAGTCTGGGTTTTTATCTTCAAACGGAGAGGCTCGTAGAGATTTAAAAGCGAATTCAATCTCTGTAAATAAAGAGAAGGTTACTGAAGGTTATGAATTAGCTGAAGCTGATTTAATTGACGGACAGTTCATATTGCTTCAAAAGGGTAAGAAGAATTATTTCTTGCTTCGAATCGTATAGAAGTTTAGTAACTAGAAAAAATAGAGCCTGATTCTCAACTGAGAGTCAGGCTTTTTTCATGTTTATTAAAGGTTAAGCCTAAGCCTGAATAAATTTCCTGTGAACTATTTTAAAGTTGCAGCGTTACTTATATACATTCCTACTTATAAAACATTGTTAATCAACACTGAAAAGTTTGGTTTCTCCGTTTCGCGGGGAAATCATGGCAGGTAGGAGAGGTCCCTTCCGGTGAGAGCCGGGAGGGTTTTTTTATTGTACCATTAGGTTGCAGCCTCTTACGTCTGCATTATCAAAACGACCTAGTACTTCAAATTCTGTTTTCGATTTTAACTTGCCTAAATCGTCAGTTGCAATAAAGCTACACGAGTAGTAGTTGGCCAAATCAATCACATTTATAGCACCTGATTTTCTTTCATCGACATACGAAAAAGGATCAGTAGTATCTCTGATTAAAATGCTCATCCAAGGAGGAGTTGAAAACAAGTTGTTTCCTTTACTGTATGCTTGACTAAAGAGTTCAGTCATTCCATATTCACTGTGTATTGCGCTTACTCCTAAACCATCTTGTAATAATTCGTGAAGTTCCTCTTTAACCATTTCTTTGCGTCTACCTTTCATGCCACCTGTTTCCATTACCCAAGTGTTTTTCAATTTAAAAGGTAAGATGTCAATCAAATCTAAAAGCGCATAAGTAACCCCAAGAAGGAGTGTTTTTTGTCCGCTTTCTTCTCTTCGCTTAAGAATAGAAACAAGTTCATTTAAGTTGTCTAAGAAGAAACCGCTATCAGGATCTGTAGATTTTTCTATCAATCCGTTAACCATGTAAACCAAAGAGGAATTCCCACGCTCCAAATAGTTTGGAAGTAGCGCTAAAATGCAACGATCTTCACCTTCAGTGTAGTTGTAAAAACCCTTGATAAATGATTTCTCATACCAATCTGGATTTGCTACCCAATGCTTGCTAGAATTGGCTGATGTTGTACCACTGCTTTGAAAAAATAGCTCAGGGCTATAGCCTTCGGCTAACACTTTATGAGTTTTAAAAAACGAAATCGGAAGGAATGGGATTTCAAAAATTGACTGTATTGATGAAGCCTCTCGATTCAATAACTTGAGATATTCTCTGTAAACAGGAACGTTTTTAGCTTGAAATTGAAAGACTTCCAACACAACTTTTTCGAAGTCTTGTTCGTTTTCCAAAGAGAAAATCCGGTTTTGAATAGAAATGTCAGATTCGAACAACGATTTTGTATTTTAGCAATCAACAAATGAAACCATTCGCAAAAATAACAAGTGTAGCCTTGCTAGCTGCTCTTTTCTCCACAGGATGTAAACAATCTGTTTGTGACGATCCCGTTCCATCCATGACTTTTGACGAGTTCTTGTGGCAAGACACCATAGCAATTCTTAAGTACAGGTTTAGAGATTGCGATGGCGACATTGGTATTGGTCCTAACCAAAACTATCCGCCATATGATTCGGGTAGCTACTATGAGTTCAATTATAGAGCAAATGTCTATAGCTTAAATAATGGTGTTTGGGAAGTTGCTTTATCTACTTACGATACAAATAGCATTGGCCTTAATAGCAGAATTACATTCTTAAATGATCGATCTGAAGATCAAGAATTAGAAGGTGTAATTGAGAAGAGAATAGAGCCTTATGCCGATTACTTTATTCCCGGAGATACCATAAAGTTTGAGGTTTGGATTATTGATCAAGCCTTAAACGAAAGTATCCCCGCTGAATCAGACCCTATTGTTGTTCCAGGGATTTAAACCTTACCATAAATAGACTCATTGATGTTGTGAATGTGATCTCTCAACTTTTCGCAAGCTGTAAATAATTCTGTATAAATTAATCCGCTTCTGATGTTGTAATCACCGTTCTCAATACTTTTCAAGTGTTCTACTCTAATTTGATCTGAAAACCCTCTTATTTCCTTTTCTAAATCATTGGCTTCATCCATGTTGATCTTATTGTAATCTTTATCAAGATTACCATTCATGATTGTGAATGCTTTGTCAATCAATTCAAACATGTGAATGAGCATATTGCGTTGCTCAGGAGTAAACCAAGTTTTGCTTTCTATCTTCTTTTCTAAGTTTTTAGACATCTGGAATAGAACATCACCAATTCGTTCTAATTCGTTGATGATACTCAGCATACTTCTTAATCTTCTTGATGAAGTTTCGCTTAATTCGCCTTCAGATACTTTTAAAAGGTAGTCTGCAATCTCGATTTCAATTCGGTCTGTAATGTCTTCGTACTTCTGAATTTTCTTAAGTCTTTTCTCTATGCGCTTTGGCTCCTTAGCTGTAAATAAATCGGTAAGGAATCCCATCATACGTTGAGTTAACTCACCAAACTTGGCAACTTCTTTTCTAGCCTCCAGAATGGATAACTCCGGTGTTCCCATGAGTCCTTTATCGATATACTCTAAATGATATTCCCGGTCAATCTTATTTTTAATGGTTACCATCTTAGTAACAACATTTTCAATGATATCCACAAACCACACGAAAATAAATGTGTTAACCACATTAAAACTGATATGGAAAAGGGTCAATCCCCAGTTAACCGTTTCAATATGATTAGGAGAAGTTGAGCTTACATTTAAAGGGGAATTCCCTGTAAAACCAAGCATGAAATCATCAATTAAATTGATAAAGAATGGGAATGCGAATATCATCCAAAAAACGCCCATTAAGTTGAATAACAGGTGGGCTCTGGCTGCTCTCTTTGCGTGCACATTTCCAACTAAAGCAGCTAAATTAGCTGTTACGGTAGTACCTATATTTTCTCCTAAAACAATTGCAGCTGCGTTTTCAAAGCCAATAATTCCTTTGGCGCATAACGTTAGCGTTAACGCAATGGCTGCCGATGACGATTGCACGATAATAGTTAGAAGCGTTCCAATCAGGATAAAGATGATCAACGATAAAAATCCGTATTCATTCAAACTTCCGATGAATTCGTGAATTCCTTGTATTTGATTTACATCAGGAACACTGTGTTTTAGCGCATCCAATCCCATAAAAAGGATGGCGAAACCAATTAAGAATTCAGAAAAGTTTTTGGTTCTATCATTGCTTGAAAACATCAATGGGAATGCAATTGCAATAATTGGAATTGCCCACGATGAAAGTGAGAATTTTGAGAATCCAAACATGGTGATTAACACAGCCGTAACTGTAGTACCAATGTTTGCTCCCATAATAACAGAAATAGCCTGCTTTAATGAAAGTAAACCAGCGTTTACAAAGCTAACAACCATTACAGTTGTTGCTGATGACGATTGAATAAGTGCGGTGGTTCCGAATCCAGTGAGAACTCCTGTAAGCCTGTTAGAAGTTAGAGCAGCTAATAATTCGCGAAGTCTATTTCCTGCTAATCTTTGAATTCCCTCACTCATGTTTTTCATTCCGTAGATGAACAAACCAAGTGATCCGATTACTGTTAAAAAGCCAAATATATAATCCACTAAATATGCACTTTGAATTGAGCGGCAAAGAAAGGTATAAATATGGGTTCTTTAAAGGGTTTACACTGAGTTAATATGCTTAACAATAATTAAAACGGTATATAAATTAAGATTAACCGACTCTTAAAAGTGAACTTACTTGCTGAATCTAATTTGCACCCTTTCGGAACCGTGTATTTATGATGATGAAAGTTGCAGTAATTGACGAAGATTTTAAAATTCTTGAAGAGTTAAAAGAAGCCCTTCTGGAAGGAAGTCAATTTGATGTAACTTTATTTTCCTCTTACGAAGATGCGATTGAAAAACTAGCTAATGAGGATTTCGATATTCTTATTACAGAACTCATCTTCAGTAATCATGATGGAGTAGAACTAATTGAGTTTGTAAGGAAGACATTACAAAGTCAAATGCTTATTACAGTGTTTACAAATGTAGATGATAACTACTCGCAAGTAGCTGTTTTTGACAGCGGTGCAGATGATTACTTCGTTAAACCGATCAATGCAAGGTTACTCAGATCAAAGCTCGTTGCTTTAACCAGAAGGCTCAATTATTGTAATCAAAGTGATATTAAAGAGGTAGGAGATATCTTAATAGACAACGACCGATTTATAGTTATTCGTAATGACAACAAGATTGAACTTCAGAAAAAGGAGTTTGAAATTGTAGATCTTTTAGCAAGTCATCCCGACAAGATATTTACTCGAGAAGAAATCAAAAAGAACATCTGGGGTGGTTTTGATGGTGTTAGAAATAGAACAATTGATGTTCATATTAGAAAGCTCAGAGCCAAGCTTGGTGACGATTTTATCCAAACAATAAAGGGTGTTGGCTATCGCATTTAACCCTTCTAATGTTAATATTTAGGAAATAAAGGTAACATTACCTTAACATAGAAGATAATATTTATTAACTTTGCCCTGTATTATTAAAAAAAAGGAGGAGTTATGAAATGGTTATTTGCTTTAATGTTTGTTATTAGCGCTAGCCTTGGAATGGCTCAGGACAATGGTGAAGTTTGCACAACGCAAGCTGACGGTTCAGTAAGAGTAGAAGGAGTTGATCCTTTTGGCGCTAAGGTTTTAGTGGTATATAATAGTGATCTTGAAAAAGTATACCAAGAAAGAGTTGTGAATGAAGAAACTACTTTCGCTAAATTTGACCAAGGCACCGTAGTAGAATACGGAACAATTTTTAAGCCATTGGCTGAGAATTTGAAAGACTAAGCTTAATAGCTAGAAAAAATAAAGCGGTTGAATGGTACGCCAAACAACCGCTTTTTTTATGCCCAATATTTTGGTTCTCTATACTAGAGCTTAAAATGTATATGCATATTTCACTTTTAAGCCGATACCTGGCTTGTAAGTTGAGTAATTTCTATCTTCTGTACCATATGATTTATATACCAATGTTCTATCGTCATCAAGAATATTGGTAGCGCCTATGGTTAATCTTGAGTTTAGTTCTTTTCCAAAGCTGAAGTATGCGTTAAAGTCTAAACTATTGAAAGGTGTTGTGTATACGTCTGGGTTGCGACCTGATGCTACAATAGATAATTTTTCACCTTGAACATTGTAGGCTAACGAGATGCTTGTTTTCTTTTCAATGATTTCATATGAAATGTTAGCGTTAACAGAGTAAGGCGATTGTCCAGCCATCGCTCTTTCTTCATCAATCGTTTCTCCATCTTTTGCCCATCTTCTTCGAAGATCGTATTCAGTTTCTCGAATTTGATTTTGGTCATTGTCTACTAAAATACTGGTCATGTCTACACCTGATTGTACTAAAGTTAGATTACCACCAATAAATAATCGGTCTAGATGTTTACTGTTTGTATACCCTTTAAATCCTTTTCTTATTTCAATCTCAACACCTCTTACATAAGCATCGCCAGAGTTTCTTGGTTGAAGGTTATCGGGAGCACTGTTGTAGGGAACCATTTCAATGTGGCCATCAAATAGTTTGTAGAATGCCGCAACGGAAAATAATTCTCTAGGACTAATAAACCACTCATATCTTAGATCGAAATTCCATATCTCAGTTTGTTCCAAATCAATATTCCCAATGAAAGTACGCTTAGTAATAGGGTCATATATTTGTGCGTATGATTTTTCTTTGAAACTAGGGCGAGCAATTGTTTGTGAGGCAGAAGCTCTTAAGTTCATTCTTTCATTTAGTGAGTAAACGATGTTTGCTGAAGGTAGAATGTTCAACTCATTCATTGTCTCTTCATCGTCAAATGCATCTTCTGGTAACGAACCTTGTCTTCTACCAGTGTAAAACATTTGTGTCCATTCTAGTCTAGCTCCGTATATTAATTTGAAATTCGCAAAAAGGGGATGTTCAGCCATTAAATAATATCCCATTACGTTTTGTCTAGCGCTAAAATTGTTTGCAGGTTCTTCGTTACCAATGGTGTAAGTTCCTTCGTCATTGGTTGGAGTCCAGATGTTATCATCCTCTAAGAACCAATCAGGATCTGTTTCAAATTCTGATCTGTTTCTTCTTTGATGCGTGTATCTTAAAGTTTCAAATTCTCTCCACTTTAATAATGCATTAGCTCCAGTTTTGATATTGAATTTAGAGTTAACTGAATAGGTGAAGTCTACTCTAGCGTTTTCATTAATTTCATTGAGGTCTCTCCAGAATCTACTTATTGCAAATCCAAGTGATCTTCCACTTAAATCGTAGATATAAGATGTTGATCTAAAATCAGGGTCATACACACGAGCTCTTGTTAATGCGTTACCCCATTCAAATTTTAATTTACTACCTAGTTGGTGTTTACCATTTGCTAGTAATGTAGTAAAACTTCTTTGAGTGAAAGCGAGTATGTGTTCGTAAGTACCGTTTTGGTTGTTAAATACATCTCGGCTGTATCTGTAGGTTGCAGATGATTCTGCTAGTTGGCTATGAAGTAGCATCAAAGAGATGCTATTTGTTCCTTTTTTATATGCTCCTGATGCTAAAGCACTCCATTGTGAAGAGTGCTTGCCCATGTCACCAGTACTCTCTTCTTCAACAATCAAAGTGTTATTGGCAGTTACATCATCTTTGATGAATGAGTTGTTTTCTACGTCTTGGTAGAAATTGTATTCATTTTTGTAGTTCAACACCAAGTTGTAGCCAAGTGTAGCACCACTTTCTCTATTGATCTGATTTCCGTGGTTAGCAGATAGGCTAATGTTTGGAATAGCAGTTCCATTCTGAGTAGCTAAAGTAGGATTGAAGGATCTAGTATAAGTCTCTTGAGCTGCATTATCTGTTTCTTGGATGTAAGGGATAATAGTAGACTTACTAAACGGTAATTCTCTATTTCCATCGTCAAATGCAAGGAAATCAAGATTCCCGCCCTCATAGGTTAAGTAGTCAGGGTTAAACGTTTGTCCAACGATGTATTCTGTACCTAAGCTTACTTGTGTTTGTTTCTGCTCAGGAAAGTTTTTTGTTACTACGTTTACCAAACCTCCAGTGAAATCACCGTATAAATCAGGTGTGAAAGTTTTAAAAACGGCAACGTTTTCAAGTACGGAAGTTGGGAAGATATCAATTTGGACAGCATTTACATCAGGATCTAAACCTGGAATAGACATTCCGTTTAGTGTAGTTTTGGTATATCTGTCTCCAAGACCACGAACGTAAACGTATTTACCGCCTTGTACAGTAACACCGGTAACACGCTTAATAGCTCCCGATAAATCAGAATCACCAACTTTTCTAAAAGATTGAGATGATAATCCATCAACCACGTTGGATGCATTTTTCATCTCCATAAGCATACCTGCTTCAGAATTTCTAGTTGCTGTAGCTACAACTTCAACTGCTTGTAGTTGCTCTACAGATGATTTCATTTCGGCATCAAGGATAGTGACTTCTCCGGCTTTGATAACAACATCTGTGTATGTTAATGTTGCGTATGAAACGAAAGAAACCTTGATCTTGTATGTACCAGGTTCCAATGGTAAAGAGTAGTTACCGTCAAAATCTGATGTTGTACCTCTTGAAGGATTATCTGCTAAAGTAACGGCTGCTCCAATCATAGGGCCTCCAAACTCACCATCGGTAATATTCCCCCTTAAAAACCCTTGATCTTGG
>CAJWSQ010000035.1 GCA_913045895.1 uncultured Flavobacteriales bacterium
TAACATAAAAGTATAAATATCAAACACATGCACAATGCAGGTTGACATATTATAGCTTTTCATTCAGTTACGCTGGATAGAAAATCTTTATGACAACCGAACTTTACAGAAAACAAAAAACCGCCTCCAGTTAAACTGAAGGCGGTTTAGTTATTAGGCATTTGCTGTTATACAAAGCCTTTTTCATTCAACCACATTTGGGCAAAGAGATTGATTCATCAATGGTTGTAAATGGTAATTATACCACCATATTCGTTTCTTTTTTGGTCTAGTTCAGCTGTTGCTTTCCAAACGAAAACCTCACCAACTTGAGCGATTCTACCGTTCACTTTTCCATCCCATTCTCTATTTGGATCTGAGGATTCAAATACCAAAACGCCAGCTTTATTATAAATCATAACTCTAAAGTTGGCATCTCCATTGTGCAAAGCTTGAGGTAACCATGTATCATTAATTCCATCACCATTTGGAGAGAAAGCTGTTGGTGCTAATAAGTTATAGTCTTTATCAATTGAAACCATTTTAGATACGGTGTCAGAACATCCAAATTCATTGGTAGTAATCAATTGAATCGGATAATCGCCACGCGTTTCATAAACTTGAGAAAATTCAGACTTATAAATAGAATGAGTAGCCAAGTTCCATCTATTCGAGTTTTTAAGCAATGATGCTGATGTAAATTGAATTATTGGTCTTCCCCATTTGTCCTTATCTAACTGATAATCAAAATTGGCAATCGGGTTTTCAGCAACCACTAAATTAACGGTATTACTTTTAATATCACCTGCTTTGTAAGAAACCTCATGTACTCCCGGAGTCATGTTTTGGACTGATTCTTTTGAAGATTCAACGCCATCAATAATCCAAACTCCTTTTTTAGCAGATGATAATTCAAGGTTTGGATTTTGACCAACACAAACCACTTGATTTGATAATGTCAAGGTAATAGCCTCTTCTTTAGTCTCACTAATTAAAGTGGATGTTGATCCTTTAACTTCATCACCTTTTGGAGTTGTAGACTCAGAATTATTTGATGGAGTTATTTGTGTATTTGTTGTTGAGCTA
This sequence comes from uncultured Flavobacteriales bacterium, assembly GCA_913045895.1. Classification (GTDB taxonomy): domain Bacteria; phylum Bacteroidota; class Bacteroidia; order Flavobacteriales_G; family Salibacteraceae; genus UBA6049. The sequence continues at coordinate 1,066 of CAJWSQ010000035.1, forward strand.
ACAGGTTTTACTTCATCTAATTGTACTGTGTTAGCTATTTCACCCGTAGATTGAGATTCTAATTTGAGAACATCATCTTCTAAATCAACAACGGTTACAACGGCCGTTTCCGCTGCTTGTGTCTCTATGGTTTGTTTCATTTCTGAAACTTCAGCAATTGTTTCAACCTGATGTGGTTGATGAGTTGCTTGTAAATGTGCATCGTTTTGTTGCTGCGAAATAAAGCTAGCTACAAAAATGGATGCTGCAACTCCAATTCCAGAAATCAATCCAGAATTAAAGCCATTACCCTTTTTACCCGAACTTGTGTTGGCTTTATTAGCCTCCACTTCATTCAAGCGTTGTTCAAATCGATCCCAAGCGTTAGAATCAAAAGGAGGATCAATTCCTTCTAATGCTTGCTTGACACCAAAACTGAATTTATCTAAGTCGTTGTTCATTCAATCAACGTTTTAAGTTCTTTACGTAATGCCATCTTGGCTTTAGCTAAATTTGATTTTGAAGTTCCTACCGTTACTCCTAACATATCAGCTACTTCTTGATGGCTATACCCCTCTATTACATATAAATTGAAAACAGCTTTGTAGGCAGGCGATAAATTTTGCACCGCTTCTAAAACTGTATTCCTATTGTCAAATAAAAATTCGTTCCACTCAATTTCGCCATCTCCTTCATCCTCTAACCAATCGTATGACGAGGCATCAACAGATACCAAATTGTGTTGCTTTTTTCTCAATTCATCTATGGCTGTATTTACAATTACTCGCCTTGCCCAGCCTTCAAACGAACCATTGGAATCATATTTATGCAGATTAGAAAATACCTTTATAAAACCTTCTTGAAGAATATCTTGGGCTTTATCATGATCTTTATAATACCGCATACAAACAGACAACATCTTAGAATACAACGCATTAAACACTTGTTTTTGCGCTGACCTATCTCCCTTCTCACAAAGCGGCACCAAGGTTTTAAGATAGCTATCCGTTAATTCCTTCATGTATTTCAACAGTTCTAATACGAATATATATCTAGAGGTTGCTTCAAAAAACGAATTTTATCAGAGAATTAATTCTAGGAGAATCAAACCGATATAATTGAACGGGAATACTTCCAAATAGCTATTTTTGCCGTTTATTTTTCAGGCGAAAAACATTAATAAAATGGATATCAACAACTTAGAAGCTACATCTCCTATTGACGGACGTTATAGATCAAAAACTCAAGCTTTAGCTCCTTACTTTTCTGAATATGGACTTTTCAAATACAGAACTCGTGTTGAAGTTGAGTATTTTATCGCTTTGTGTGAGATTCCTCTACCACAGTTAGCTGATATCTCAGAATCTGTTTTTCCCGAATTAAGAAAATTATACACCGATTTTTCTGTTGCCGATGCTGAACACATCAAATCCATTGAGTCGGTTACAAACCACGATGTTAAAGCTGTTGAGTACTTTATAAAAGAAGCATTCGATAAATTAGGCTTAGAAAAATACAAAGAGTTCATCCACTTCGGGTTGACCTCACAAGACATCAACAACACATCAGTTCCATTATCAATAATGGAAGCTTTAGATGATCAAATTCTTCCTGAATTAGATTCATTGGTTGATGTTTTACATGAACTTGCTAAAGAATGGCAAAACGTACCGATGTTGGCTAAAACTCATGGGCAGCCAGCTTCTCCTACTCGCTTAGGAAAAGAAATTTACGTTTTTGTTGAACGTTTGATTGAGCAGATCAAATTACTTCAACAAATTCCTGTTTCATCAAAATTTGGTGGAGCTACTGGTAACTTTAACGCACATTCTGCTGCTTACCCAAGTATTGATTGGGTTAGTTTTGGAAACAACTTTGTAAACCAAAAATTAGGATTAAGTAGAGCTCAAACTACTACTCAAATTGAGCATTACGATCACATGGCTGCTTTGTTTGATGCATTCAAACGTATCAACACCATTTTAATGGATTTATCAAAAGATGTTTGGCAGTATGTTTCTATGAATTACTTCAAGCAAAAGATTAAAGCTGGTGAAGTTGGTTCTTCAGCAATGCCACACAAAGTGAATCCCATTGATTTTGAAAATGCTGAAGGAAACTTGGGTATTGCCAATGCATTGTTTGAGCACTTAGCAGCTAAATTACCCGTTTCAAGATTGCAACGTGATTTAACTGATTCTACTGTTTTAAGAAACGTTGGAGTTCCGTTTGGACACACAACAATTGCTTACAAATCTATTTTGAAAGGTTTGGGCAAATTGCTTTTAAATGAAGATGCTATAAAAGCTGATTTAGAAGATAACTGGGCAGTTGTTGCCGAAGCTATTCAAACAGTATTAAGACGCGAAGGTTATCCAAAACCTTATGAAGCTTTAAAAGAATTAACGCGTACCAATGCAGCAATAACAGCTGAAAGCATTGCCATATTTATAGATGGATTAAATGTTTCTGACGCTGTAAAACAAGAACTAAAACAGTTTACTCCGCATAACTACACCGGAATTCAACTGGTAAAATAAAACATGAAAGTAGCTGGATTCTCATTTGTAAGAAACGCTGTTAAATACGATTATCCAATTGTAGAGGCTATTCAATCTATTTTGCCCATTTGCGATGCCTTTTACATTGCTATTGGTGATAGTGAGGATGAAACGGAAGAGCTCATCAAGCAAATTGAATCTGATAAACTACACATAATAAATACTGTTTGGAACGACTCGCTTCGCGAGGGTGGACAAGTGCTAGCTGTTGAAACCAATAAAGCATTTGATGCCATTCCAAACGAGTACGATTGGTGCTTTTACATTCAGGGTGATGAAGTGGTTCATGAAGATGATCTTGCCTCAGTAAAAGCTGGAATGCAAGAGCACCTCAACAATCCACAAGTTGAAGGATTGCTTTTTAATTACCGTCATTTTTACGGGTCATACGATTATATTGGAGATTCCAGAAGATGGTACAGAAAAGAGGTTCGCGTTATCCGTAACAACAAAGAGATTAGAAGTTACCGCGATGCTCAAGGCTTTAGAAAAAACAATCAAAAGCTAAAGGTTAAACCAATTTCTGCTTACATGAATCATTACGGCTGGGTGAAACCGCCCGAAAAGCAAATGGAAAAACAGCGCAATTTCCATAAAATGTGGCACGATGATGATTCGGTTAAGAAAATGGTTGGTAGCTCTAATGAATTTGACTACTCTGGAATTGACTCTTTAACTAAATTCAACGGTAGTCATCCAAACGTAATGCAAAAGCGAATAAATCGTTTAAACTGGAAGTTTAATTTTGACATCTCTAAAAAAAATATGAGCGTTAAGGATCATATTTTATATCTTTTTGAGAAAGTAAGCGGAATCAGAGTTGGGGAATACAAAAACTATAAAATCGTCTAGTTCAGATTTTTGGATAAAAAAATCTAATGGCATAAGCCCCTTCTTACTTCTCACTTTTATTTTTGTTTCAAACTTCATTTTTGGGCAAAATCATGAATTTGTTTACCAAACATGGAACAGCTCTAATGGGTTGCCTCAAAATACCTGTCATGAGATAACACAAGACTCAAAAGGGAATATCTGGACAGTTACATTCAATGGTCTCGTTAAATACAACGGATCTAATTTTAAAACCTACAGTTCACTAACGAACGACTCCATTACTTGCAATCGGTTTTTACGCTTAAACATAGATAAAGAAGACCGTATATATGCGCTTTCAACCGAAGGCAAACTGCTATATGGTAAAGAGGGAAATTTAAGAACCATTTCTTATCCAGACCCTAGTCAAACACCACTGGGAGCTTTTTTTAATACTTCTGGAGATCCTATATTTCATATAGGCACTCAGTTTTTCACTCTAGAAAATGATCAATTCAAACTCTTAGAAGATTTTGTTTTACCTGAAGAAATTACCCTCATCGATGTCAGCGAATATGATCCTTTAAAGGATCGATTTCTTATCGGCACAATCCACGGGCTTTATGAAGTTTCTGCTAAAGGAAACGAAAAATGGAAAGCTTACGATAAAACTCCTGTGAATGGAATCAAGGCCATTGGCGATACTCTTATTATCCATTCAAACGAACGAACCGATATTTGGGTTAATGATCAACTACTTTCATCTCACAAACACGCAGAAACAGAACACTATTTAGGCCGGTTTACCAAAGGTAAAAATGGAGAGATTTATGAAGTCTCAACCCGTAACTTTCGCATTTACCAACCCAACGGAGAAGTTGAGAAATTCAACCTTAAAAATGGATTTCCAGACTTTAATGTTAAAGCTATTTTTTGCGATCAAGAAGGGAACATTTGGCTAGGCTCTAATGATAATGGGTTAATGAAATTATCGCCTCGATTATTTAAAGTCATTTCCCGTTCAGATGAAAAGTATTTTGGTGGCGTAACCTGTGTAAATAACGATTTAGACCGAATTTGGATTGGAGGTTCTTGTAACGGACTACATATTTACAACAAGAAAACTCATCAAATTACAGATCATATATTTAATCTAAATGGGTTCACAACAAACTCCAACTTTAGAGGAGAATGTATAAATGGACTTTACAACGATGGTAAGCATTTTTGGATTGGAACATTTGGTGATGGACTTTACGAATTCAACGATTCAATAGAACACATCTACAAAACAGGAAACGGGTTAAAGTCTGATGCTGTAATAGCGGTGATGGACCTCTGGAAAGACACCTTGCTTGTAGCCACACTAAGAGGTCTTCAGCTTGTTGATAAAGCAAATCATACAGCAATAGCAGACACCTTTTTCAATGAGTTTGATCATTCTAGGATTACACAATTATTTAAAGATTCAGAATCGAACATTTGGATTGGCACATTCAATGGTGTATACCAGATTAAGAATCGAGAGGTTAGTAAAATTGGTGTTGAATCTATTATTGACAACAACAACTGCCGGTCTTTTTATGAAGATGAAGAAGGTGCCATTTGGATAGGAACCTACGGCAACGGGTTGTTCCGATATTTTGATGGAAAAATTGATCAGATCACATCAAAAAATGGACTGTACGACAATGTTGTTTCAACCATAATCCGAGATGGCGATCGTATTTGGATGACTTGCAACAATGGTCTTTATGCAGCTTCAATTAGCGAAGCCAGAGATTTTCTTGATGGCAAGAAAGACAACATTCGCTGTTTGAGTTTTGGTATAGATGCAGGACTAAACAAAGATGAATTTAACGGTGGAGGTCAGTTAAGTGGATTTATTGATAAAAATGGATCTCTTTATCTACCGAGCATAGATGGAATGGTTATTTTCGATACCAAAGCCATTCCGAACATTCAACCTTCAAACATCTTTATTTCATCAATAAACATTGATGGAAAATCGCACAAAGTCAACGAAAAGTTGATGGTTGCACAAGAAGACAAACGGATCATTTTTGAAAGTTCATGCCCTGTGTTTTCTTATCCCGAAAACATGATTCGGGAGTACCGATTAATTGGCTTCGATACCAATTGGAATGTCATAAATGAGAATGGAAATATTGAATTTACACAACTTGCTCCAGGTGATTATAAACTAGAATTGAGAGTAACTTCATTGATGGATAATTCACCTAAATTCTCGTATGGTGTGTACTCCTTTAAAGTAGATTGGCCTTGGTACAAAAAGCCCACTTACATCGTCATTATTTCTCTAGGAATTATCGGCATTTTATTGATTTCGTTCGTTTCATTTCACATTCAGAATGGTATTCGAAATAGAAGATTCGAAACGGAATTAAAAAGAAGAACCAAGCAATTATCTGAACGCGAAGCTCAACTGAAAACCATTATTGAAAACACCGATCAGCTTATTTTCTCATTGGATAAAAACCTAAACTTGGTTACATTCAATCAACCTTTCAAACAATTTGCTGATGCGCAATTTGGCTTTGACGCAAAAGTTGGAGCGCCAGTATTTCATGGTGCAAAACAAAAAACAGCTGATTTCTGGAATCCAAAAATCAAGCGCGTTTTTAGTGGAGAGATTGTTCATGTTCAGGTAGAGTCTTTTATAGAAGACCAATTCATTGTGATGGAAACCACCATCTATCCCATTTTTAATGATCATTCAAAAGTTGCTGGGTGTGTGGGTTTCAGTAAAAACATCACCAAGTCAATAAAGCGCGAGGCGGAGTTAAGAGAAGCAAAAAATCAAGCAGAAGAAGCTGCAAGGTCTAAAGCTGAGTTTTTAGCTACAATGAGTCATGAAATTCGTACTCCTTTAAATGGAGTAATTGGAATGACGAGTTTGTTGATGAATGAAGAACTTACCGAAAATCAGAAAGAACTGCTTAAAGTTATTAGCCTGAGCAGTGAAACGTTGATGAATATCATCAACGAGATTTTGGATTTTTCAAAGATTGAATCTGGTAAAATTGAAATCGAAAAAGCTCCGTTCGATATCAAGCAAGCAGTTAACGATTCAGCCTCTCTCATTCAATCAAAGGCTCAAGAAAAGCAGGTTGATCTTCGCATAACTTTTGATCAAAAACTTCCACAATACATAATTGGAGATGTTGTTAGACTCAGACAAGTTTTGATCAATTTAATGAGTAATGCCGTTAAATTTACCGAGTCTGGATACATTCATATTGATCTGAAATTAATTGAAAATCCCTCTGAGCAAAGTGAAATTGAATTTACGGTAACAGATTCTGGTATCGGAATAAAAGAAGAAAAATTAAAAGATCTGTTTCAACCTTTTAAACAGCTAGATTCTTCTACAACTAGAAAATACGGTGGAACGGGTTTAGGATTGGTAATTTGTAAGCGATTTATAGAAATCATGAAAGGTGATATTTGGGTTGATAGCACCTTTGGTGAAGGAACTTCATTCCACTTTAAAATCCCGTTCGAAAATGTAACTCCACAGCAAATTGCCGAAATAACAAACCCAACACAAATTCAACAAGAAAGTGAAAAACCATCGAATTCTGTTTCAATTTTAGTTGCTGAAGATAATTTAATCAATCAAAAATTGATCGGACTGATTTTATCCAAAATCAACATCATTCCTGACATCGCATCCAATGGTGCTGAGGCAGTTGAAATGCTAAAGCAAAAAGATTACGACCTTTTATTTATGGATATACAAATGCCTGAATTGGATGGATTTGAAGCTACAAAACTCATTCGAAAAGAGTTTAAACCAGAACATCAACCAGTGATAATTGCTATGACAGCAAATGCTCTTGAAGGCGATAGAGAACGATGTTTAGACGCTGGAATGGATGATTATATCACGAAACCAATAACTTTGCAGGTAGTTAAAGATTGCATTGAAAAGTGGAGCAAATAAAATTCATCTTCAACCCCATCTCATTTCTTCTTGTATCAACTATTTTAGGTTGTTCACAAGTTAATAACAATCCCACAGATTGTTCTGAGTTTAAAACGGGTGAATTCACTTTCTCTGAAAAAAGTGACGTTCGAATTATCCGAAAAGATGGAATTCAGAAAGAATACAGTACAGCTAATAGCGGCTTTATTGATGAATACCAAATTGAATGGACATCACCGTGCTCGTACAAATTGTGGTTGGTGAAAACCAATCAGTCTAAAGGTTTAGATTTCTCGGATACCGATACGCTTTTTGTAGAAATCACATCTACAGCGCCAAAAGGATACACCTATAAAGCTGCTAAAAACGGTGAGATTTTCGAAGGGCAAATGTTAGTTGTTAAAGACTAATTATTTCCACCAATGTGTTTCTGATATAAGTCCATTACTATACCATCAGTTAACCCGATTTTAGGTACGTGAATGATACTAGCATCGCTCCATTTCATAGCCGAAAAATAGATTTCCCCGGCTAATACAATTACATCAGATCGATCGGGATTAAGCTTATACTTCTTCATTCGTTGCTCAAACGAAAGGGTGCTCAATTCATTCTTAATCTGTTTTAATTCATGGTAAAGCATCGGACGTGGAGTTGATTTTCCAGCAAGCTTATACAACTTGTTGATGTTTCCACCAGATCCAATCATTTCAACGTGATCAAGTGATTTGGTTTGAGCTTTGATCCAAGCTTTCATTTTAGCCCAATCCGTATCGGTTACCATATCGTTTAGCAACCGGATAGTACCAATTTTAAATGATTTTGATGATTTAATTTGACCATTAGATAATATAGTAACCTCTGTACTACCACCACCTACATCAACATAAATGTAATTACTATCGTTGTCTAACTGGTCGTGAAAGTGTCCATTAAAGATATAAGCAGCCTCTACTTTTCCATCTATTATTTCAACATCAATTCCTGTTCTGTCCTTGATTTCATCAACGATTTTTTTACCGTTTTTGGCTTCGCGCATTGCTGAAGTAGCACAGGCTTTAAATGCTACCACTTGATGTACCTCAAGCAAGTATTTATAAGCCATCATCCCTTGAATGAATCTCGTATAAGTATCGTCCGAAATCTTTTTATCGGTAAAAGCTTCTTGCCCCAATCTAATGGGTAATCGAACCAAAGACACTTTTTTGAAATTTACACCATCTTCATCTTCCAATACCTGCGCGATTAATAATCGCATGGCATTAGACCCTATATCAATTGCGCCAAACTTTTGAAGCTTCAATTAACCCTCCAACATTTTTTCGTAGTAGTCATACAAAGCAAATTGGCTTCGAAGTTTATCTTCATGATCACCTCTTACTTTGAATTTGTTTTCTTGCTTGGCATCTAAAATACGGGCTTTCACATTATCTCTCCACTGAATTTCTAAGAAATCTCTAACTTCTTGTTGAATCGATTGATCATAAACTGGACAAGTAACTTCTACTCTACTATCCAAGTTTCTTCCCATCCAATCGGCAGATGATATGTACATCAGTTCTTTACCTCCATTGGCAAAGATGAAAACTCGAGTATGCTCTAAAAATTTATCAATGATACTGATTGCTTCAATATTTTCACTTAACCCCTTCTTTCCTGGAGTAATTGAGCAAATACCTCTAACATTCAATCTAATTTTCACACCAGCATTGCTAGCTTCATATAACTTCGAAATTAAATCTGGATCAACCAAGCTATTCATCTTTAAATAGATGTAAGCTTCTTTTCCTGCTTGAGCATTTTTAATCTCATTTGCTATCAACTGAACCATCTTGGTTCTCAAGTGAGTTGGAGATGGAACCAAATGACGATATACACTTGGTGTATGTAATTTTCCTTCTAACAAATGAAAGATGCGTACAATTTCTGAAGTAATTCGCTTATCAGAAGTAAATAGCTTTAAGTCACTATAAATTTTGGCTGTAGATTCATTGAAGTTTCCTGTTCCCACCGTAGTATAATGAACCAAGCGATTGTTTTCTTTTCTTGAAATCAAACAGATTTTACTGTGAACTTTTAACCCTGGAAGCCCAAACAACACTTTCACCCCTTCATCTTGCAAGGTGCTTGACCACTTAATATTGGCAGCTTCATCAAATCGAGCTTGAAGCTCAAGTACAACCGTTACCTTTTTACCATTTTTGGCTGCATTGATCAATGCATTAACCACTTTAGAGTCTTTCGCCAATCTGTAAATGGTGATTTTAATACTCTTTACTCTTGGGTCAATTGCTGCTTCTCGTAAAAGATCGATAAATGAGTTGAAGGATTGATACGGATAATGCAACATCACATCTTTTACCTTCATCACATCTAAAATGCTTTGATAAGGCTTAAAGTCAGGATGCATAATTGGGTTGATCCTAGAATATTCAAGATCTCTCCTGCCCAAATTAGGGAAGCCCATAAAATCTTTGAAGTTATGATACCTTCCTCCTGGAATGATATTGTCTGTTTTGCCTACATCAATACATGTCATTAAAAATTGAAGTAAATCTTTAGGCATATCACGATCGTGAACAAAGCGTACTGGATCACCTTTTTTACGCTGTTTCAAGCTTTTTTTCATTTTCTCTAGAAAGCTTTTTGTAATGTCACTATCTAAATCCAGTTCAGCATCGCGAGAAATTTTAATAACATATGACTCAAAGCGATCATAGTTCAAAATAGAGTAAATCTCTTGCAAACAATATCTAATTACATCTTCTAAAAGAATCACATATTTATGCTCTGAAATACTTGGGATAACCAGAAAACGAGATAAACTTTTAGTTGGCACCTCCAGTAATGAATAGTTAACATCGTCTGGAGTTTCGCTATTGAATAGCTTAATGGCCATGTAGATTGATGCATCTTTTAATGACGGAAAATTCTTCTTGGTAACCATCAAAGGAATTAAAGTTGGCCACACTTTAGTATGAAAATATTGCTTTACAAAAGCTCCTTGATCTTCACTTAACTCCGTTTCGTTAATGATGTGAATTCCTTCTTCATCCAGTTTATCGCTTAAATTATCAAATATGCGCTGGAATTCACTCTGTTGTTTCAGTACTGTTTTCTGAATTTGAGCCAATAATTTCTTAGGTTCATCATTCAACTGATCACGAATGTCTTTTTTGAGTAAAACCATACGTTTTACCGTGGCCACGCGAACACGGAAGAATTCATCTAAGTTATTTGAGAAAATACCTAAAAATCGAAGTCGTTCAAAAAGGGGCACATCTTCGTCTTCTGCTTCTTGAAGAACTCGAGCGTTAAACGCCAACCAACTGATTTCACGATTAATGATGGGGATATTTTTTGCCCCAGGTTTTTTATTGAGGTATTCAAGTACTTCTAACATACTTCAAAATTAATTTTTAGGAGATTCTAAGAATATGAGTTTAGCTGGAACATTTTTCAATTCGCTCCACTCATCGCAATCAAATTCAAAATGTAGAATGCTTGAAGTTGGGATTTTTTCCTTTGGCTTGGGTAAAAATAAGTTTGCGAAATTGGTTAGGCTGGGGTCATGCCCAATTAGCATTACCGATTCAATATCCGTTGTTGTAAGTGATAATTCATTGAAAATCGAATTCTTGTTACACTCATATAGTGTGTCTTTCACACGGATTCTATTGATTGGATATTGCAAAACATCGGACATTATTCTGGCCGTATGCCATGCTCGAGTTGCAGAGCTACTCAGAATTAATTCTGGATATACATTTTTTGATGCAATTCGCTCTGCAATCTTATATGCATCGTTTATTCCTTTGGTTTTCAAAGGTCTATCTTTATCGTGTAGTGAGGTGTCTTTCCAACTGGATTTGGCATGTCTAACTAAATAGAGCTTCTTCATGACACAGTGTTTTACGGTTGAGAAAGTAAAACTATACCAAGTAAATGTCAGGCTATATCTAGTTTACAGAAAGTTAACGCGTTTAACCATTTCATAAAGCTTCGTCCTAGTTTCACCGACTGTTAATTAGTTGAAAACTTTGTTAACAATTGATTTTAGATTGTTCAAAACTTCGTTTTAGAGCTTTATAAGTTTGTACTTGTAGAAGTATTTCAACGAAAAAGCAAGCGGTTTATATGTTCGACATTCTTTTCAAGAAGAAAATCTCGGAATCAAAGTTGGCAGATTATTTTGTTAACTCTCTCATTCACTTGGTAGATTCAAGTTTTGAGGACGTTGCCGCTATAATCAACAACGACCCCTCATTTGTACAGCACCCCCAAATTGCTGCTGAAAACAGTGATGAGTTTTTAATGATTGTTATTGCAGGAAACCTGCAATTTATTCCCAATCATTTTAACGACTACCAAGATATTCGAATCACCGATCAAGTTATTCGAAAATTTGCGCAAGTATTGGAACTTTCATTACCTGAAATGAAAGAATTGATTCACCAATACCAATCGTACTTCAAGCGTATCAACCATCCATCTAAAAACACGCACTACGCCATGTCTAAGGCCGTGTTCTTTAAATACAACTTGAATGAATATCAAGAAGAGTATTTTAAGCACATGCAGACACCAAACCCGATGTTTTTAAAACGTTTAGACGATTTGATGGCCAACTTTATTTGGCAATGGGATGATATCCTTCACAAGTTTAAAGTGATAGAAGGGTAATAAAATTATTACCCTAAATGGAAATGCTGAGCAGCCATTTCAGCTACATCATCGCCAATTGCTAACGATGCAGTTGCGGCTGGTGAAGGAGCATTTAATACGTGAATACTTTTACCGTGTTCGCTGTACTCTATTCTAAAATCATCACGAGTATCACCTTGCTCACTCAACAACAATGCTCTTACTCCACTTCTACCTGGTTTCAAATCATCCATTTCAAGAGATGGAAGTAAACGCTGTAATGTTTTTAAGAACAATTTTTTAGAGAATGCCCTGCGATACTCATTGATACCGAAGCTCATGTTTTCCATGAACAACTTCCACGTTCCTTTGTAACTCAACGCATCAAGCGTATCATTTAGATCGAAATCGGTTTTTCCGTAACCTTCACGTTTGAATGTAAATACCGCATTTGGACCACATTCAATTTCTCCATTTGTCATTCGAGTAAAGTGAACACCCAAGAATGGAAAATCAGGATTAGGAACTGGATAAATTAAATTCTTGACTTTGTGTTTAGCCTCGTCAGTTAGCTCATAGTAATCGCCTCTGAAACCAACAACCTTTTCTTTGAGCTTTACACCATCTTTTTTAGCCAAACGATCGGCTTGCAAACCTCCACAGAAAATGAGGTATTTTGCTTTGTGTGATCCTTTGGAAGTGATAATTACTGACTCATCACCTAAGTTTTCGATTTCAGTAACTTCTTCGCCTAATTTAACTGCTGAGTTTGGATTCATTCCTAAACCAACCTCAACCATTTTTTCAGTTGCGCCTCTAAAATCAATGATTCCTGTAACAGGAACCCATATTCCAGCTACACCTTCGCAATGCGGTTCAATTTCTTTTACTTGATCACCCGTTAACTTTTCAATTCCTTCAATCTGGTTCTCTAAACCGATATTGAAGATTTTGTCCATTTGAGGAAGTTCAGAGTTGTCTGCTGCAACTACAACCTTACCGCAAACATCATGATCAACACCATATCGATTAGCAAAGCTTACCAACTCTTTACGGCCTTTCACACAATTTACAGCCTTCTTACTCCCCGGCTTGTAATACAAACCTGAGTGAATTACACCACTATTATTTCCTGTTTGGTGATTAGCCAAACGATCTTCTTTATCGATTAATAGGATGTTCTTGTCTGAAAATCTCTTGTGAAGCTTGTAAAAAGTTGCTGCTCCAACTATGCCGCCACCAATAATGGCGATATCGTACACTTTGCTGTCCATATGAATGGCAAAAATAAGAAGTTAAGCCGTTTTAGACGCTTTCCAAAGCTGTCTTGTTCGCAATAAAAATACGAGTGAGATAATGAAGAAAATCCCCAAGGCTAATGCTGAGTTGTGCATATTTCCAGTAATTTCTTCGATATAGCCAAAAGCAAACATACCAGCAGCAATGGCAAATTTCTCACTTACATCGTAAAAACTAAAGTAGGTTGTATGCTCACCAGTTTCAGGAAGCATTTTAGAATAGGTAGACCTGGCTTGAGATTGAATACCTCCCATTACTAAACCAACAACACCACCCAAGGCATAGAATTGATATTGTACATTAGGATCATTTCCATCCATAATGTATGCCGCGAAACATATCCCAATCCAGATAATTACAGTTGAAATAAGCGAAATGATGTTCCCGAATTTTCTGGAAATCATACTAAACAAATATGCTCCAGCAACACCTACAAATTGGATGATTAGAATAGTAGCAATCAAATTTGAACTCTCTAAACCTAATTCTTTACTTCCAAAAACTGAAGCCAATAAAATTACCGTTTGCACACCCATACTGAAAAAGAAATACGCAGCTAAGAACACCTTCAGTTTTGGATCATGCGTTAATGATTTCCAAAACTTCCTCAACTCTTCATATCCATTGACAAGAGTTTTCCAATGTATCGATCTACGTTCTTCAGGTTCTGGTAATGATTTGAATGTAATTTGTGCAAATCCAGCCCACCACAGACCTGTTAACACAAAAGTGAATCGTGTTGCAATTCCTTTATCAGGGAACCCAAACATTTCATATCCTTCGATTAGAACGAGGCATAAAATCAACAAGATCGAGCTACCAATATAGCCAAAAGCATATCCTTTAGCACTCACTTTATCTTGATGTGAACGGTGTGCAATTTCTGGTAAGTAAGCATTGTAAAACACCTGACTCCCCCAAAAACCAACACTTGCTGTCATACTGGCTACAAGGCCTAACCATAAGGTTGATATAGAATCGAAAAAAAAGAGTGCTGAACAACTAATTGCTCCGAGATAGCAAAACCTTCTTAGAAAAGATTTCTTTCTGCTTGAGTAATCTGCCAATCCGGATAACAATGGAGAAATAAATGCAATAAACAAAAAAGAGATGGCCATAGCATAATCATACAATGCTGTATTGGTGAATGTTCTCCCTAAAAAATCTACTTTATCAGATTCATCAATTATAGTGACAGCACTGTAGTAAATTGGAAATATAGCAGTAGAAATCACCAATGAATAAACTGAATTGGCCCAGTCATAGAAAGTCCAAGCACGAATCGTTTTGGCGTTATATCTATTTTCCATCAATAGCGAATTAAAAACAAAAACCCCGAAGTTGAATCAACTTCGGGGTTTAACTATACATATTTTATACACAGTTTACTTAGCATTAAAAGTAACACGTCTGTTTTGCGCATCACCAGCTTTAGTTCCTGTTTCATCAATAAGTTCAGTTGCTTTGGCATCTTTAACACTCATACGAGATGCATCTATTCCTTTACCAACTAAATACTCTTTTATTCCTTCAGCTCTTTTCATTGAAATTTCTGGATTTTCACGAGCTTCAGTTTTGTCGCAGTGACCAACGATTTCAACTGATAGATCTTCGTTGTCTTTCAACAAACGGATAACGTTAACCATTGCACTCGGTGAGTTTGTTGTAGTTTTTCCTTGATCGTAATACAACTTCTCCAATTCGATTTGAGAAGCAGCTTCCATATCAATATCTTCACTTACATTCTCACTGTAAACAACTTGCATATCGTTAGCATCATCGCCTTCTTCACAATTACAAGAAGCCAGTTCTTCAAGGTTAATAACCTTTACGTTGTCTAGATAGTAATAAGCATCATACGTCTGTAATTGAGTATACCCTTTAGGGCGCTTCATTCTTTCAGTATTTTCTTTACCTCTATCCATGTCACTTTGATCATGGAAATTACCAATGGTTAAATACTTTTCACCACCCTGAGCTTTAAACACTCCACATACGGTAACCCATAAGTATTGATCATTGTGAACCTTGTTCTGACTATGTATAATTTGAGGGTTGATTGTCCACGCCTCAATATCTTTCATACGAACTTTAGATGAAGAAATATAAGCTCCAATATTGTTTGATGCATATTTTGAAATCTTAGCTAAAGCAATGTCAAAACTCACACAATATGATTTACCTTCTACTAGTCCATCAGTAAGCTTCACCTCAGCAAAGGTGCGAGGTAATTTTTCCTTGTAACCATACGCTCTAAATCCTGCATAATTTTGCCCATTATTGACCATTTGGTATCCATAGACATTTTCAGGAATTGTGTATTCTTTTTTTATTTCTTTAGAATATAAATCTGGAATATTTTCTTCATCAGGCGAAAACCAAGGAGAAACTAAGATCATCTCTCCAACACCTTTTTTAGGCTTTTTGTCTGTATACTCAAAACTGTAATTTGGAACCAAATTAGTTTGAGCAAAAACTGTGGCAGTTAACGAGAAAATACCTGCTAGAAGTATATACTTTTTCATCATAATTAATTGAATTGATAGGCTTTGACTGTTTCTATAAAAACTTTAACATTATCTGGATTTGTATCCGGATAAACACCATGGCCTAAATTAGCAATATGACGCTTACCACCAAAGGCAGCAAGCATCTTTTTAGTTTCAGTTTCAATGGTTTGCTTATCAGCATATAATAAACAAGGATCTAAATTTCCTTGAAGGGTTCTATTGTCACCTACAACAGTTCTAGCATCTTGAATGTTCATATTCCAATCTAAACCTATTGTATTGCAGCTCATTTGAGCAAAATCACCCAATGATCTATAGGCTCCTTTGGCAAAAACTGTTTTAGGAACTCCAGATATAGCATTGCATATTTGATCAATATATCGAGCTGAAAATTCTTGATATTGCTCATACGGTAAAATACCAGCCCAACTATCAAAAATCTGAATCATATCCGCTCCGGCTTCAATTTGTGCTTTCAAATAGCTAATTGTTGTATCCGTTATCATTTGGAGCAACTGGTGTGCCAACTTTGGATTTTGATACAAGATCTTTCTTGCTTCAGAAAAAGTTTTCGAACCTGAACCTTCAACCATGTAAGCCATGATCGTCCATGGAGCACCCGCAAAACCGATTAATGGAACTCTATCGTTTAATTCTTTTTTGGTGATCTTAATGGCATCTAAAACATACTGTAATTCTAATGGCTCACTTACGTGGATTTTAGATAAGTCTTTTTCAGATCTAATGGTATTTTCAAAATGTGGACCTTTACCCTTTATCATTTGATATTCAAGCCCCATTGCTTCAGGAACCACCAATATATCCGAGAAAATAATGGCTGCATCAACACCCAATAAGTCTACTGGTTGTATGGTTACCTCACAAGCTAATTCTGGAGTTTCAACTAATTCTTTAAAGCCACTTAATTTAGCTCTAACTGCTCTATATTCAGGTAAAATCCTACCAGCCTGTCTCATTAACCAAACAGGAGTTCGTTCAA
>CAJWSQ010000036.1 GCA_913045895.1 uncultured Flavobacteriales bacterium
GGCCCGTCGCAGCCCTGCACCGCACGCGCAGCACGAGTACTGCTGCCCACTGCCGATCTCAAAACAAAACAAAAGTGGACAGAAATAGTAAAATATGGAAATCCAAACAGCACAAGTTGTTTATCCTGTTATAAAACAAGTTCACGAAGATCCAAATGCAAACTTCACCAATATGGTTGTACCATTTACCGATGGCAGAAAAGCCATTCAGGTGGTTGCTAATTTGGAAAAATCATTCAAATCTGAAGGTCAAGAAGTAATGGATGCGTTAGAGCGCAATGTTACTTTGGCTATGATTGATCAGCATTGGAAAGATCACTTGCGTGAAATGGATGATCTACGCCAATCTGTAAGAAGTGCGGTTTATGAGCAAAAAGATCCGCTTTTGATTTACAAATTTGAGTCTTTTGAATTGTTCAAGAAAATGGTAGATCAAATTGGTAGAGATATCATTTCATTCTTGATTAAAGCTCAGTTACCTGAAGCTCAAGACAGTAAACCTGTACAAGAAGCTCCTGCTCAGAAAGTGGATATAAGTAAGCTCAAAACACAAAAAGATGAATTGCCATCTGAAGTTAGTGGACCTCAATACAACGATCCATCAGCTAATCAAGAGCCTGAGAAAAAAGAACCTGTTCGAGTTGAAAAAACATACGGTAGAAACGATCGTGTTGAAATCATTAACTTAATGACTGGTGAGGCTAAAGAGATGAAATACAAACAAGCTGAACCTCTTTTTCAAAGTGGCCAGTGGAGAATTAAAGAGTAAAATCTTAATTGATAAATTGTTAAAGTGGGTGTCTAATGACATCCACTTTTTTTATGTTTATAAACCATATGAAATACGCTTACTTCATACTTTCAATAGTTGTTTTCCTTGCTTGTTCTAATCAACATTCAAATTCAACGACCAATGATTTTCACATCTCGGGTGAAATGAAAAATGTGATGTGGAAGGGAATGCTTGAAGGTATTATTCAGCTTGACACCATTCCATTAAATGATCTTTATGGCATTGGACCAATTGAGTATTTATCGGGTGAAATTTTAGTTGTTGACGGTGTTGTTTACACCTCAAGAATTAGTCAAGATAGTTCTTTAATGGTTGAAGTAAATCCCAAAATAAAAGCTCCATTCTTTGTTCATGCACACCAAAAAGGATGGAGTAAAACAACACTTCCAGATCATGTTATTGATTTACAATCATTGGAGAATTTTATAGATTCTATATCCACTGAAACATCAAATCCATTAGTTTTTAAATTAAGTGGAGTGTTTAACACGGCTTCTATCCATGTTCAGAATTTGCCACCAAACACAGAGGTTCATTCACCAAAAGAAGCCCATCAAGGTCAGGTGAATTTATCACTTGGTAAAGATTCGGCTACAATTGTGGGCTTCTTCTCAAGAAAACATCAAGGTGTGTTTACCCATCATGACAGTTACATTCATACACATTACATCAACGGTGAAAAAACCAAGATGGGACATCTAGATAAAGTCTCGTTTAATCCAAAAGATGTGTTTCTTTACATGCCAAATTGAAGTACCATTTGAAAAACCGATTACAATACTTAGATAGTGCCCGAGGTTTTGCAGCAATTGCCGTTTTGATCTTTCACGCTGTTTTAAGTTTTGGAGAAATTTATCCAGACTTAAAACTGATTAGCGACTTTTTCAAAGCCTACTTTGACTTGGGAAAAATAGGTGTAATTGTATTTTTCGTAATCAGCGGTTTCGTTATTCCATTTAGCTTTAAAGGAAGAGGTATCAATGCACTAAAAAGTTTTGCGGTTTCACGCTTCTTTAGGCTTTATCCTGTTTACTGGTTGTCTGCCATTTTAGGTTTTATTCTGTATCAAAATTACAGCTGGGCAGACTTGGCAGCTAACTTCACCATGCTTCAACAATTTATTGGTTTCCCAAATATTATTGGTCTTTATTGGACGCTACAAATTGAGTTGATTTTTTATTTCTTGATCGCGATCACGTTCATCATTAACCGATTAAACCAAAACAAATTCCTGTTCTACACCTCTATTATCTTTTTATTGATTGCTACAATGATGGCTTATGTAAGAGGTCTTTATGCCATTAAATTACCTTTAGCGGTTCCGTTGGCTTTATCACTTATGTATTTTGGTTCATACTTCAGACATGCAGTTATCAACCATGTAATTGAAGCAAAGTTTCTTTCGAAAATTTACATCATTGTATATGCTTTGTTGATACCACTTATTTCTTGGTGGGGCTACCAAATTGATTTTGGTTTTGATGAAAGTTGGTATAAATACGTGATCACATATTATTCGGGATTGGCCTTATTTCTCCTGATTATTAAACTGAAATTTTCAAATTCAATTTCAAGCTATTTGGGAGCTATTAGTTACTCTGTTTACTTATTCCACCCTCTAGTTATTCTTATTTTAAGCCATCAGTTATTCGGGTTTATTTCAAATGGCTACCTGAAAGTGGTATTTACACTTTTATTAACCATTACTTTTTCAAGCCTCACTTATCGATCTATCGAAAAAACGGCTATTAAGATTGGTCATCAGATCAGAAACCAAATAGTTAAGCAAGACTAATTCCATCATAAATTTTTCGAATAACATAATTTATATCGCGCACGATATAAGTGTACTTTTGGACTAAAATTCAAGAAGATGGAAAGTACATTTTATCAATTATCAGCTAAAACCCCTCAAGGAAAAGAAATTTCAATGGCTGATTACAAAGGAAAAGCAGTACTCATTGTAAACACAGCTACAAAATGTGGACTTGCACCTCAGTTTGAAGGATTAGAAGCATTGCACGAAAACTACAAAGACAAAGGCCTTGTTGTATTAGGATTTCCATGTGATCAATTCATGGGACAAGAACCTGAGACAAATGAAACCGTTGAAGAAACGTGTAAAGTCAATCACGGAGTAACCTTTCAATTAACTGAAAAAATTGATGTGAATGGTTCAAACACGCATCCTGTTTTTAAATACTTAAAAGACGAATTGGGTGGATTATTAGGAAGCAAAATCAAATGGAATTTTACCAAGTTTTTAATCGATAAAAACGGAAAACCATTAAAACGATTTGCTCCGATTACGAAACCAGAAGCAATAGAAAGCGAAATTCAAAAAGTACTTTAAAATGGAAGATTCTGTTGATGTTTTAAAACTTGAAAATCAACTGTGCTTCCCTTTGTATACAGCCTCACGTTTAACAACACAGTGTTACCAACCATTGCTGAAAGAGTTGGGGTTAACATACCCGCAATACTTGGTGATGTTAGTGCTGTGGGAGCGTGATCAGGTGAATTTAAGTTATCTGTCTGAAAAGCTTTTTCTTCAATCAAATACGCTTACTCCTTTACTCAAAAGAATGGAGAGTATGGATTTGTTGACGAGAGATAAGTCATTAAGCGATGAAAGAAGCATCGTCATTGCTTTAACCAATAAAGGCAGTAAGTTGAAGGAGAAGGCAGATTGTATTCCAAGTAAAATATTTGACCAAATCAACCTCTCAAAAGAACAAGCTGAGCAATTATATCGCACACTGTATCAAGTAATAGGTGAACTAGAAAACATAAAAGAAAAATGTCATTATTAGAAGACTTAAAATGGCGCTATGCCACAAAAAAATACGATCCAACAAAAAAAGTTGAAGAAGAGAAAGTAGCTCAAATCATTGAGGCCATTCGATTGGCTCCAACCTCGTCAGGTTTGCAACAATTTCAAGTGATTGTAATCTCAAATCCAGAATTGAAGGATAAAGTTAGAGCAGCATCATTCAACAGTCAGATTATTGAAGATTGTTCACACTTATTGGTATTTGCGGCATGGGATAAGTATACGAATGAACGTATTGATGAAATGTCAAGTAGAAGTTCAATTTCTAGGGGCATTCCAAAAGAAAAGTCAGATGCTTATTACAACATGATTAAAAAGGCTTATGTTGAAAAGCAAACCCCTGAACAGAACTTTATTCATACAGCTCGTCAATCATATATTGGTTTAGCTTTCGCTATGGCCGAAGCCGCTGAATTAAAAGTGGATTCTACACCAATGGAAGGTTTTGATCCTGCTCAAGTTGATGAATTACTTGATTTAAAATCTAAGGGATTGAAGAGTGTTACTCTTTTGGCCTTGGGTTATAGAGATGAAGAAAACGATTGGTTAGCGAAGCACGACAAAGTGCGTGTATCAACTGAAGATTTTGTTATTGAATACAAATAAAAGAGAAAAGCCCTGCGATGCAGGGCTTTTCTCTTTTATTTTCTTTCGGTTCCATCAGGATTCATTCCTGATTTTTTTGCTTTTAACTTTTCAAGCTTTTTAGCTCTTCCTTCGTCATAGTTCTCACCTCTTTCAGATGGTAATTCATATGCTTCAGGGTGCAAATATTTGCCTTTGTCTTCAGAGGCTTTTTCAGGTTCAACAGCTATTCTATACTCGTTAGAATAGTTATCGTTTCTAATACCTGTTACTTGCCAGCTAACTTCAACATTAGGCTGGTTAGTTTGAATAACAAATTTATTTCCACTAACTTTTTCTTTCACAATTGCTTGAGCAAAAGTTCCGATTACAGTTAATTGGTAACGGAAGTCTTTATTAGCTGCTTCAAAGTAATCAGGTAATTCAACAGTCGCATAACCATCTGCATCAGTAGTAACATTTCCGTTATAAACATTCATCATGTCAGGACTCTCCACAAAACTGTGAACTAAATACTTGTTCTCAGGATCAAGAGGGTGATCAATCTTAAATGTACCACCACCTTTTGATAAGTTACCTGTTACATTTAAATCCCCTGTTATTGTAACATTTCCATCCAAATAAGCTGCATAAGCACCCGTACCTGCTGCGTTGGAATAGATGGCATAATTTGCAGATGTGGATGAATAAGCATAAGCTTCTACACCGTAGTTTTCACCAGCACCTGCTCCAAAAGCGTACCCAATTACACCTGTGTTGTAATTACCAGTGCCAGCATTGTTTTCAGTTTCACCGTATACACCATAATTGTATTGACCACCGTTAGCACCTATAGCTCCATATACACCATAGTTTTCTGCTGAAGATCTGTTACCTCTTCCATACACACCCACACTAGCTGGTGCTTTACTTGTTGTGTTATCAGACACACCAATTAAACCGAACAATTCAGAGTTACCTGCTGCTGAAAAATATCCACCTTGATTAGAAGTGGTTGCCGAGCCATTGGTGTTAACATAGACACCTCTGTTTCTTTGAGCTGTAGTACCTGTCAAAGTGATATACTGTCCGTATGCAAATCCACCTGAATAAGTACCACCGTTAAAGATATGCTGATGAGACGTACCTCTGGTTGTTGTTAAAGTGTCAGCAGTTTGGAATCGAGCATTTGAAGGTGATGCATTAATACCAACAAATCCATTAGAATAGGATAAATCATTGCCGGTTTTTGTCCAGTAATTTTTGTAACTCATTAAACTCACATCTCCACCATCAGTCAAGAAAATTGAATCGTTTGAAAATGATAATGTTTGAAGTTCATTCGTTGAGTCATTGTCGTTGTTCGATGTAACTGGTAAAACAACAAAACCACCATCCGTTAGATAGATTGTATCATTGCTAATTGATAAAACCTGAATTTCGTTTGTTGAATCGTTGTCATTATTAATTGGAGAAGCAGGTAATACTGCGAACCCACCATCCGTTAAATAAACAGTGTCATTGCTGATAGATAACATTTGAATCTCATTCGTTGAGTCGTTATCATTGTTAACTGGTGCTGCTGGTAAAACTGCAAAGCCTCCGTCTGATAAATAAACAGTATCGTTACTAATGCTCACCATTTGAAGCTCGTTTGTACTGTCGTTGTCCATGTTTTCTGGGAGCACTACAAAACCGCCATCAGTAAGAAATACTGTATCATTACTCATTGACAACATTTGAATCTCATTCGTTGAGTCGTTATCGTTGTTTACTGGTGCTGCTGGTAATACTGCAAAACCACCATCTGTTAAAAAAACAGTGTCATTGCTAATGCTCACCATTTGAAGTTCATTTGTAGTGTCGTTATCCAAATTTTCTGGAAGAACAACAAAACCTCCATCCGTAAGATACACGGTATCATTACTCATCGATAACATTTGAATCTCGTTGGTAGAATCGTTATCGTTGTTAACTGGAGCTGCTGGCAAAACTGCAAAGCCACCATCAGTTAAGTACAATGTATCGTTGCTAATAGTTAAAGTCTGAATTTCGTTTGTTGAGTCAGCATCCGCATCGTTTACTTCATCAACTACTGAACCACCACCATCAGAAAGGTTAATCATATTACCCGTTTTGCTGATAGCTTGCAACTCATTTGATGCATCTTTATCTAAATCGTCTTCAGCGGTTTTAGCACTCAATGCATAAGGAACAGATAATAATTGTGATACTCCTGCAATGGTGTAACTAGAACCTCCGTTTGGATCCATTTCTACTTGTAAGAAGTAAGAATCAGTTGACCAATCGATAAGTGAAAAATCACCAGATACAACTGAACCTTGACCAATTGTAAGGTTAACCAAACCAAAAGCATTGGTTGTATCTAAGTGTGTTTCAATATAAACTGCTGTACCGGTTGCACTTCCTTGTAAAACAGATATTTGAAAACTAACTGTTTGGTTTTCGTAAACATTCCCAGTTGCATCTCTGGCAACAGCTTGATACTTGACAGCTTCAGGGGTTTGAGCCATCACCATAGTTGACAATAGAGCAACTATGATTGTACTAAAGATCTTCTTCATAGCCTATTTGATTTTTTGAAGTTGGTACGTTTGAGCGTAACCTAGGTTCTTGTTTTGGATTTTAAATATGTAAAGACTGTTTGACAGCCCAGTAAGATTTACTTGAATTGAATTTGATTCGAATCTGCCACTTCTCAATAACTTTCCAGTTAAATCATACATCTGATATTCGAAGTTGTTGAAATCTTGAATTCCTACTAATTCTAAAGTGGTTTGATCTACTGCTGGGTTGGGATAAACGCGAGTAGTGAAATCAAATTCTGTGGTTTCTTCAATACCCACAAAAAGGTAATATCCCTGATGAAACCCTTGCGTTAATTGATATTCGCTAGTGCTGTATGTTTCTGATACGGGTTCTCCAAGTGTAAATTCAATAGAGCCTGATGAACCAGTAAATTCATCTCCTGTACTACCAATTACACTTTGGTCAACATTCTGACCGTATCCAACCGTACATAGAAACAGCGCGAATACGATGGATAGACTGATTTTCATAACAGATATGAGTTAAAAGAGTTAGACTTCAAAGATATATTAAACAATTAACTCTCAAATAGTTTAGATAAGTGATATCCTTTTTTGAACATACTGCTCCACTTTTTGGTAAAACGCTAAAGGTCTGTGAGTTCTCCAATCAAATTCTGAGAGTGATCCACCCAATACAAAATAGCTATCGATACCGCACTCTGAGAAATCTTGCATTATGTGATCTCTAAAGTTCACCATAGCAATCCAACCATCTTCTACATCATCAAACCATTCTTCGTAATAACTATCATCTGAAGGATGAAAATTGAGTACATTTTCTCCAATAAGAATGAATTTATTGATCCCATTATCAATAAGTACATCAATGATGTTGCGCTTTAAAAACATCACATCATTATACAAACAGTCATTCCACTCACCTATTAATTCAATGATGCAAAAGCCCTCATCATACTCGGTATACAAGAGTTTCATGAACAAAGTTGAAGACCCGATATTATCCCACTGCGGGTGGATATAATGGTCGTAAACATGATCAGAAAAGTAAAACTCACTGTACTCTCTACCGTAAAATGGTGAGATTGGATCATCTTCGGCCATGTAGAGGTTTCTCCAGTTCCAATAAGGTTCAATTGCATGCATAACGCAAAATTACGTGTAGAATGGTTGGAATGATTCATTCAATATCAAATCTTTGTAGCACATGAAAGATTCTAAGCAATGAGCAAACTAAAATCAATTTTCTTAATCTCCTTTTCCTTAGTTGTTTCTCAACTTGTTTTCGCCAAAGAAGGCATGTGGTTGCCGTTTTTACTTCAGCAATTAAATGAAGGCGAAATGCAATCAATGGGAATGAAACTAAGTGCCGATGATATTTATTCGGTCAATCATTCTAGCCTAAAAGATGCTGTTCTCATTTTTGGTGGTGGCTGTACGGGCGAAGTCATCAGTGATCAAGGTTTAGTATTAACCAATCACCACTGTGGATATGGTCAAATTCAAAGTCACTCTAGTTTAGATCATGATTATCTTACTAATGGTTTTTGGGCGATGTCGCAAAATGAGGAACTTCCAAACCCTGGACTGAAAGTCACTTTTGTTATTCGAATGGAAGATGTTACTAAACAAGTAACAGAAGGAATACCATCAGATATTGGCGAAAAAGAACGCGCAGAATACATTGCTAACAAAAGCAAACTGATTACTGAAGAAGCGGTAGCTGAAACTCACTACGATGCTGAAGTACGCCCTTTTTACCACGGAAATCAATTCATATTGATTGTAACTGAAACCTATAAAGATATCCGTATGGTTGGTGCTCCTCCATCATCAATCGGGAAATTTGGTTTCGATACAGACAACTGGGTTTGGCCGCGTCATACGGGTGATTTCAGTATGTTTAGAATCTATGCAGGCAAGGATAACAAACCAGCAGACTATTCTCCAGAAAACGTACCTTTTACACCAAGACATCATTTCCCTGTAAGTTTAAAAGGATATCAAGAAGATGATTTCACAATGGTGTTCGGATTTCCAGGAAGAACAGAAGAATACCTTCCTTCGGTTGCTGTTGAATATGTTTTAAACGAGAGTAATCCTGCCAAAATTGCTATGAGAGATCAATCATTAGCAATCATAAATAAATGGATGAAATCAGATCCTTTAATTAACATCCAATACGCATCAAAACAATCTCGAATTTCTAATGCTTGGAAAAAATGGATTGGCCAATCAAAAGGATTGAAAGAAAACGATGCTTTAGAAGTGAAGCGTGCTTTGGAGGCCGATTTTCAAAACAAAGTTGACAACAACGCTGATTGGAAACAGAAATACGGATCAATTTTAGCCGATTATAAATCGGTTTACGATGAAGCTGCAGCTTATATGTTAAGCCGTGAGATGTTTATTGAGTACTATTATTATGGTCCTGAAATCTTCCGTTTTGCATCAAAGTTTGATGTTTTAATGGACAAAGATCAATCTGATGAGGATTTAACTAGAAATATCGAGAACCTCAGAAAAGCTACTGAAGCACACTTTAAAAACTACCAGGAAGCTGTAGATCGTGAGTTATTCGAGCAACTTTCAACCTTGTATTTAGGTCAGCTAGATCAAATTATGCATCCGCGTGAGCTTACACTTTTCTTAACTCGAAAAGACCCTGTAAGGGCGCTTTACGACAAAACTCTTTTTGCATCTAAAGAAGCTGTTTTAGATTTCTTAGATGATTTTAAAAGAAAGGATGTTAAAGACATTGAAAAAGATTGGGCTTACATCATTCAGAAAGACATTACCAACAATTACAACGAGATTGTTAGACCTCGATTGAGCGAATATGGAAACCAATTGGATTTATTAAACAGAACATACATGCAAGCGCTAATGGAGGTAATGCCCGATTACAAAAATTACTATCCAGATGCTAACTTCTCCTTGCGTGTGACTTACGGAAAAGTGAAATCTTATCAGCCCAAAAACGCGGTTACTTACTTGCCATACACTACAACATCAGGAATTATTGAGAAGATGGATACAACATCTTACGAATACGATGTTCCTGAAAAACTGGTTGATCTAATTGAAACCAACGATTACGGAGTTTATGCTGATGCAGATGGAACAATGCACGTTTGTTTTATAGCTACCAATCATACAACTGGTGGTAACTCTGGGAGTCCAGCAATTAATGCAAACGGAGAATTAATCGGATTGAATTTCGATAGAACCTGGGAGAGTACCATGAGTGATATCATGTACGATCCGAATATCTGTAGAAACATCATGGTAGACATCCGTTACGTACTATTTATCATCGATAAATACGCGGGAGCTAAGCACCTAGTAGATGAAATGACACTGATTAGCGAACAACAATAATCAGATAGAAAAAAGACCTCTCTTAGTAGAGGTCTTTTATTTTAAATGTGTTGTTATTGAAAGTGAATGATTCGCCTTTCTTTTTACCCTCCATTTCAGAGAAGATTGGCGCATCTGTAGCCATTAAAAAATATTTTTGGCCATCTACGCTTACCGACTTTACTGCACGAGTAATGAAGAAATTCCCTCTATCAGTAATCACCATACTCAACAAACCAATTTCTTGGTGAATTTTTTCGAATCGATAGTTTTTGAAAACCTGAATCACTTCTTTAATCGCTTCAGCTTCTTTCATAATCGCTGTTCCCGATTCTTTAGACATATCTTCATTTCCACTATCGCCAGATCCAAAAGACCCTGCACTTACCGTGTCATCTTCGTCTGTTCCAGCAGCATTTAACTTCATATCTGCCGATTCTTTTAAGTCTTGATATAACTCTTCTAACTGCTCAAGGGCAGCTGCTACAACTTTTCTTTTTACTTCTAATACTTCCATAAATTTAAAATTATGAAGGTTGATTTTCATGCTTGTGAGACGGCTCGAATAAAAGATAAAAAGTTGAAATAAGAAATGATATATGTTGTTAAGAAATCAAAAAACAAAAGCCCGAGTTAACACTCGGGCTTATGAAGATAACATACCGGTTTATCTTCTTGTCCTACGAAGAACACAAAATTTATATCAAGTGCATAAGTGCACGTTTGACCTTAACTTTCAGTTGCAAAGGTAAGTGTTAATACACATTAATTCCTAATCATTTTTTTAAGACAACTAAAAACGAAGCTTTCAATCGTGAAACATAGACAAACTTTTGTTAGTAAATTCGGTTTAATGGGGTAAGGAAATCAATTCTGGCTCAGTAACATTGTAGTATGATGGCAATGAAGGTTTTTAAATTTGGAGGCGCATCCGTAAAAAATGCAGAATCCGTTCGTAATGTGGCTTCGATTCTCAAAATGTATGAAGAATCAACAATTGTTGTTATCATCAGCGCCATGGGAAAAATGACCAATGCTTTTGAAGGCATATGGAAATCGGCCTTGCTTCGAGATAAAACTGCAAAAGAGCAATTGCAAGCTGTTCAAGAATTTCACGGTCAAATTATCTCAGAATTATTTGAAGAAACTCCACGTTCATTAGCCTCACAATTAGAAGCTATTTACAACGAACTTGAAGACCGAATTAAAAACCCAATTACTGCAAAGCCCAATTATTTCTACGATCAAATTGTGTCGAATGGCGAAATCATAAGCACATTGATAGTAAGCGCTTATTTGCAACACATCGGTGTTTCTAACCGATGGATTGATGCCAGAAAATTGGTTAAAACAGACTACAATTATCGAGAAGCCAAAGTAGATTGGAATAAAACCCGTGCTCAAATAAAGGCTGAATTGCTTCCTTATTTTGAATCTGGCGAAAGCAGGATTGCCGTTTCACAAGGATTTATTGGCGGAGCCGATCACCTAAACACAACCACGTTAGGAAGAGAAGGATCTGATTACAGCGCTGCTATTTTTGCTTACTCATTAGATGCTGAACAGGTCTCTATTTGGAAAGACGTTCCAGGCGTTTTAAATGCCGATCCAAGACAATATCCGAATGCAGAATTGCTTTCTAACATCTCATACAAAGAGGCCGTTGAGTTGGCTTATTATGGCGCATCGGTAATTCACCCAAAAACCATTCAACCACTTCAAAACAAGAACATCCCACTTTGGGTAAAATCATTTGTAGAACCTGAAAAATCGGGTACTTTAATTGATAACAATACAGCAGCAGACTCTTTGATTCCATCTTTTATCGTAAAACAGAATCAACGATTAATTTCAATTGCAACCCGAGATTTTGCTTTTATAGTCGAAGATAACTTGAGCGATATATTTCACCATTTTGCCAATCATGGAGTGAAGATTAACATCATGCAAAATTCTGCCATCAATTTTTCGGTTGGTGTAGATGAAGATGAACAAAAGCTGGAGGGTTTACTCAACGATTTATCCAACCAATATGAAGTGCGTTACAACACGCCTTTAGATTTGGTTACAATTCGACATTTCACACCAGAGATTGTAGATGAATTAACCAAAAATAGAAACATTATAGTTGAGCAAAGAACTCGAAATACAGTTCGATTCTTAATTCGCTGAAGCTGAAAATTCAGCCAATATTTTATCGGCTAAAAAGGTAGATAGCTTGATATAGCTCTCAACCGTCCAACCAGCAATGTGTGGCGACAAAACCACTCGATCGCTTTCTTTTAAATAGGTGAATGAATCTGGAAGTTTGGTGAAATCGATGTTTTCGAACGATGCAGGTTCATACTCCAGTACATCTAAAGCAGCACCAATTACTTTTCCGCTTTTTAAGCCTTCAACCAAATGATCAGTTCTCACCACTTTACCCCTAGAAGTATTGAGTAAGTAAAAAGGCTTGTCCATGCTCTTGATAAAGCCATTGTTGAAGTAGTAACTCGTTTCATCATTGTAAGGCAAGTGGAAGCTAACAATATCGCTGTATCGCATTAAATGCTGAAGCGAAACCTCTTCGGCATACTCATCACTAAAATTAGTTTTGTATTTATCATACGCCACTACTCTACAGCCAAAACCTTTTAAACGTTGAGCGAAGGCCGAACCCATATGGCCATAACCTATAATTCCAACCGTTTTACCTTTAATTTCATGTCCGCGATTCGCTTCTCTTCTCCAAAGGCCATTTCTCACTTCAGCATCAGATCGCATTAAATTATTCATCAACGCGATTAACATACCAACAGCTTGTTCGCCAACAGCATCCTGATTTCCTTCGGGAGAATTAAATACGCGAATACCTTTTTCTTCAGCCTTAATTAAATCGATATTTTCTAATCCTGAACCAGACCTAGCGATGAATTTTAGATCAGTAGCTGCATCTAAAAAGGCGTCATCAATGGTAAACTTACTTCGGATAACCACACCTTGATAAGAGCTTATTTTAGACATTATATCTGGACGATTCCATTTGGTTCCATCAACACAATCGAAACCTTTTTCGGTAAGCCTCTCTTCAAGAATTGGGTGAACTGTATCGATAAATAAAACACGCATTGAATTCTAGATTTTGAAACACAAAGGTGCTTTTCTTTTAAAATCTAGACGATGGATTTGAGCATAAAAAAACAGCCAGCTGAAAATTCAACTGGCTGTTTTATATGAATCAAGGACTCTAATCTTAGTCTACTTTAAGAACTCTGATTTGTCCTAATGATTTTCCATTCAAAGTAGCGTTTATGAAATATACTCCACTTTCAAGGTTATTCATATCTACGTTTACTTCTTGATATCCTGTGTAGATATCTTGTTTGAAGTTACGGATTTGTTGACCTGTTAAACTGTACATCTGTACATCTAACTCTCCACTTACCACTGCATCAATTGCGATTGTTGCATTTGATCTTGTTGGGTTTGGATAAACTTTAACTGATCCGTTTACCAACTCATCAATTCCTGTGTTTTGATCAACATAGATTGTATCGCCTGCAGAACACCCGTTTGCATCAGTAACTACTACTGAGAATTCAGCTGGTGAATCTGCATACTCAACATCTACTGTTTGAGTTGTTTCTCCTGTATTCCAATTGTAAGTGCTTCCAGCATTACCTGCATCAAGAACAATTACTTGTCCTGGGCTAACACCTGTATCTGCACCTAAGTCTACAACTGGAAGTGGGTTTACAACTACTGTTGAAGTAGCTTCTCCTGTACATCCGTTAGCATCTGTAACAGTTACTTCATAAGTTCCAGAAGCATCAACTACAATTGTTTGTGTTGTTTCCGTTGAACTCCAAGCATAAGAAGCAAAGCCTGAACCTGCATCTAATGTTTCTGATTCACCTTCACAAAACTCAGCATCAGCTACAGAAATAGATGGTGCTTCATTTTCAACTACTGTTAATGTATCTGTTTCAGAACAGCCATTAACGTTAGTTACTACTACTGAATAATCTCCAGCTGTATCAACTGAAATAGTTTGCGTTGTTTCTGTTGTATTCCAAGAGAATGTTGATCCTGCATTAGCTGCATCTAGTGTTAAAGCAAAAGCTTCATCAGAACAGTATGCTGTATCAGCTCCTAAATCAACAGTTGGTAATGTGTTTTCATCAACTGCTACAGTATCAGCATTAACACAACCATTTGTATCTGTTACAACTACTGAGTATGAACCAGCTGTATCAACTGAAATAGTTTGTGTTGTTTCTGTTGTGTTCCAAGCATATGTTGAACCTGCATTGGCTGCATCTAATGTTACCATAAATGCCTCGTTACTACAGTATGCTGTATCTGCACCTAGATCTACAGCAACTGTATCTGGCGTTAGAGTAACCATAACGGGTGAACTTTCACAGCTTGGTGAAGAGTTATACATAGCTGTCGCATACAACGTGTCAATTCCAGAAGTAGCGGTTACAGAAACCGTATCTCCTGATGTAAGAACATTACCTATTGCATCATACCAAACAATGGTATCACCACCACCGATTGCTACAATATCTGCACTAGAGCCTAAACATGCATATTGAGAGGTAGAACCCACAACTGAAGGCGCATTTAACCCTGGTAAAATTGTAATTGCACCAGAGTTAACGGAATCGTTATTTATATCCTGGTCTCCAGACAACGTTGTGTATGCTGTCAAATCAAATGTACCTCCAAAGAATGTATTTAAAGTATCAACAGCAATTGTATCAAATTCATTCCAATTTAATGTTCCCGTGTATGTTGTTGAGATAGTACCAGTTGTTGAACCAGTCCAATCAACTACTACATCAAATCCTGTTTGTGCATTTGCTCCAAGGTTTTGTACTACAACTTGAATTGGTGTATTACTATCACCACAAAGTGTTGCTGGTTGTACGAAAGCTATTGCTGAAAGATCATCATCATTAACACTGTTCACTTCAAAATTATCGATGAACACTTCATAATCCTCACTATCATCAGTAGAACCTTCACTTCCCCAAATAGCAAATTGAACGGTATCACCTGCATAAGTGTTTAATAAGTATGCCTGATGAGAACCTGTATTCGAATAACTTGAACCATCAACCCAAGTTTCTAAAACATCCCAAGTAGATCCAAAGTCATTTGAAACTAAAACTTGAACAGTGTCATCTGAACCCATATCTTCTGAAGTACTATAAGCATATTCTGTTATTGCGAAATCAAATTCCAATTGGAAGTTACCCCCACTCAAATCAAATTGAGGTGATAATAACCAATATTGACTTCCTGTATAGTATAAGTTCATGGTGGCTGCTGATGAATTTGAAGAACTATTTATATAGTTTTCTTGATACCAACCTGAATTTGTATACGAAGTAGGACCAGTTGAAGGACTACCACCTTCAGCTCCGACCCAACAATTTGGAAGCCAATCTGAAGATGAATTAAAGTCTTCTAAATAGTTTGGAACAAATAATCCACATGGAGTATTAACTGTATACGGACCAGCCCATGATGAAGTATCGCCAACTCCACAGATACCTCTCACATAAAAATCATAGCTTGTTTGAGAAGTCAAACCTGTGATCTGTACAGTATCGTTCGAAGCTAAAAATGAAGTTCCGTTACCAAGTGTAAAGCCATTTGTATCATACTGTACTTGCCACTGAGTTTCCATATACCCTAACGTCCATGTCAAATAAGTCTCAGTTGTAGACAAGCCATACTCCTGTATATTTGACACCGTAGGACAAGAAGGCATTGTGTTTATTTCAAAATCATCAATAAAAACATCATAGTCTTCAGAATCATCAACGCTACCGTCAGTCGCCCTGAATGCAATCTGTACAGTATCGCCCGAATAAGCATTCAAGAATAAAGTTTGATGAGATCCTGTATTTGAATAATTAGAGCCTTGAGTCCAAGTTTGCAGCACATCCCATGTAACTCCGTTATCATTGGTAATCAATACCTGAACCGTATCATCTGACCCCATATCTTCTGCAGTGTTGTAACCATATTCAGTAATTGCAAAATTATATTCTAATTGGTAGTTCCCTCCACTCAAATCAAACTCGGGAGAAATCAACCATTCTTGGGCACCTGTTGAATATAAATTAATATAAGCTGAGAATGTACCAGTCCACCAATCATTTAAGTAATAATTGTAATCCCAGTCACTCGACCCCATATTTGACGGGCCTGAAGTGGCATTACCGCCTGACGCATCAGACCAACAATCTGGCAACCAACTTCCATTGAAGTTTTGCTGATAAGTAGGTAATACAGGACCACATGCACTCGTAAACGTAAAAGGTCCAACCCAAGCAGAAGTATCACCAATTGAGCAAATAGTTCTCACATAAAATTCGTATTGAGTCAAGCTAGATAACCCACTAATTTCAATGGTGTCATTTGTTACTACTGACGATGTCCCTGACCCCAAAGAAAAGCCTGTAGTTCCATACTCGATTTCCCACTGGGTTTGACTAGTACCATCCCAATAAATTGATGCAGAATCTGCAACAATATTATATGCACCTAAGCCTGAAGAACCTATACACGATGGTGGAGTAAAGCTATATACATCACCTGTAGCTGGTCTTTGAGTAATAGTATCTGACTCAACTGTAGAACTTACTGTTGGATTAGAAACATCTTGAACAGATAGATAAGTTAAACCATCAGCAATTCCTATAGAAGCACTGATTGTACCCCAACCAGGTGATACTGGTGGTGTAGGTTCTTGTTGATATACAAACTCAATCAAGTTTGAAGTTTCATACAATTTTGCTTGAAATGAGACTACAGGATCACTCGCGGAATAAGTCCATTCCCATCTTTTCCATTCGAATGTAAAAACACGGTTTGGAGCTGTTCCTGTAACTTGATATAAGGCATCAGAATTACTTGAAGAACTTCCCTCTAAATCATCCCACAAAGGAGCTACAAGCGGCATTAATGAGGAGGAAGAAGAACCATTATCTAGGTCATTTGCGGTACCATTTGAAGAACTGGAGTTAAAACTTAAAAAACCATTACTACTTGCATATACATCTGTATAATTAACACCATTAAAGTTGAATGTAAAACCAATAGGTATAGCACTAGAAATATACGAATCAGCTACAACGCCTGATACAGATGTTCCTCCGACTAAGGTATCATACGTACCCGTGGAGGTTGAGAACGAGTAGCCAGAAGCCTGCGACATCGCAGTCATTGGCAACCCAATAACAATTGCTAATAAAGGCAGCAACCACCTTTTGACATTTACCATAGATTGTTGTTTATCGAATAGTTAGTATTAAATCTTTAGTGGACACAGCTATGAAGAGTAGCTTATGATGCTTGGGACACAAACAATCTTGGGGAAGCAAAGTCAATTCAGTAGCTAGTATCAAGAACGAAATTAGGCAGATTATTCTAACTACTTATAAATTTTGAGTAAATATCAAATTTTAACATTCTACCAAATTGTTAAAACTCAACCCTGCAGCTTAACCATTCTTTATCTATAGATGCGTTTTGCTTTAAGTAAAAATTGATGGCTGGTTCATTCCAATCTAGCACTACCCACTCTAATCTTTTCGCTCCTTTACCTTTAGCTTCTATTTTCAACCGATTCAATAAAAGCTCTCCAACTCCTTGATGGCGGTATTGCTCTTTTACAATCAAGTCT
>CAJWSQ010000037.1 GCA_913045895.1 uncultured Flavobacteriales bacterium
TACTCTATCTATTGACCAAAGAAAATGGGGTTAATTATGCGATAAAGTGAGGAAGCTCGACAAGTGTAAAACTTGAAGCTAAGAAAGTTCAGACCCTTTATTTGAATCTGGCAATATGACATATATAAGCTCATTCAATCCCATCCATCTTCTCCCACTTCATGGAAGTAAATTACTCAAATTAATCTATAACTTTGAAAAATCAGACAGAAAATCATGCGTTGGACTGTGAAAATTTTAAAGACAAGCACAGATATGGGTGTTATGAAAAGATTATACGAAAGAGATTCTAAACCATCCATCAAAAATACTAGAATCGTAATTAAGGGATGGTTCGGATACAGGAAATAATAGGTCGACGATTTAATTATTGATAGTTAATAAAAGATTGTCATCATGTTGAACAAAATAATTAAATACTTTCTTGAAAATAAGCTGGTAACGGTACTCGTGCTGCTTGGATTTGTAAGCTGGGGAATTGTCACTTCTCCCTTTGGCTGGAAAATCGGGGCATTGCCCTCTGATCCGGTTCCGGTGGATGCCATTCCCGACATTGGCGAAAACCAACAAATTGTTTTCACCCAATGGCAGGGTCGCTCCCCACAAGATATTGAAGATCAAATTTCATATCCGCTGACCACTTATCTATTAGGTATTCCGGGGGTTAAATCGATACGCAGTACTTCAATTTTTGGCTTCTCAAGTATCTTCATCATCTTTAGTGAAGATGTAGAGTTTTATTGGTCTCGTTCACGAATCATAGAAAAGCTCAATGCTTTACCTAAAGACCTATTGCCCGAAGGAGTACAGCCTGCCTTAGGGCCTGATGCTACAGCTTTGGGTCAGGTTTACTGGTACACCATCGAAGGACGCGACAAAGATGGAAACCCAACCGGCGGTTGGGACTTGGATGAAATTCGAACCGTACAGGATTTTTATGTCAAATATGGATTGAATGCCACCTCCGGAGTTTCTGAAGTAGCTTCCATTGGTGGTTTTGTCAAGGAATATCAGGTGGATGTCAACCCCGATGCACTTAAAGCATACGACATTCCCATTACGGATGTGATGCGGGCAATTCAAAGGTCAAACAAAGACGTCGGTGCTAAAACCATTGAAATCAATCAAGCGGAATATCTGATTCGCGGTTTGGGCTATGTTAAAAAAGTAGAAGACATAGAAAAAACTGTGGTGGCTGTGCAGGACAATGTGCCTATTAGAATCAAAGATATTGGCGTAGTTTCATTAGGTCCTGCAAACCGCAGGGGGCTATTAGACAAAGACGGTGCTGAAGTAGTTGGCGGGGTAGTTGTAGCCCGTTATGGTGCAAATCCTTTGCAAGTCATTAATAATGTGAAGGACAAAATCAATGAGATAGCACCCGGATTACCGAAGAAAACACTGGCCAATGGAGTAGAAAGTCAGTTGACGATTGTGCCTTTTTACGATCGATCTGGATTGATAAATGAAACTTTAGGAACACTTGAAGAGGCACTATCTTTAGAAATTCTGATAACCGTTTTGGTGGTTTTAGTGATGGTTTACAACCTAAGAGCTTCTATCCTTATTTCGAGTTTACTTCCTATTGCCGTTTTGATGGTTTTCATTGCCATGAGATACTTTCACGTAGATGCCAATATTGTGGCGTTATCTGGAATTGCCATCGCCATTGGAACCATGGTTGATTTGGGAATTGTGCTCACCGAGAACATCCTGAAACACCTGAAAGAAGCGCCATCTACTCAAAAGCTGCTAACAACCATTTACGAAGGAACAACCGAAGTTGCCACAGCGATAATCACAGCTGTTTCAACAACCATTGTGAGTTTCATCCCTGTTTTCACCATGCAAGCTGCCGAAGGAAAGCTTTTCAAGCCTTTGGCATTCACCAAAACATTTGCGCTTTTAGCAGCATTATTGGTTGCTTTAATGATCTTACCAGCAATTGCTCACATCGTATTCGGATGGAACAAAAAGTCTGGAAAACTGAAAAAGTATGCGGGCTACCTTTTTCTTCTTTTAGGTCTAGCTATCAGTTTCAGTGGATTTGTTTGGAGTGGAATTGTCATCGTGTTATTTGGCCTTTTTGATATTGCCAATCAGCAAATTGATCAACGAAGCATCCAACTCCCAAACATCCTTTCATGGATTTTGAAAAACAGTTCAGTCATCATTGCGCTATTGGCTGTAATGGGTGTTTTGGCCAAGTATTGGATGCCATTAGGGCCAAATCAGTCGCTGTTGGTGAACTACTTGTTTGTAGCAATCATCTGCGGATCTATTTTGGGTGGATTTATTTTGTTGGAACATCACTACAAACGCATTCTAACGTGGTGTTTGAATCACAAAGCTGCATTCCTCATCATACCAGCATTTTTGATATTCATTGGATTAACAACCTGGCAGGGATTCAACACCGTTTTCAGTCCAGTTTCAAAGGGAATGAATGCCTTCGGTTGGGAAATTGATGAAACTGGATTTTGGAAAAACATCAGTGCTAAGTTCCCAGGGATTGGAAAAGAATTTATGCCTTCATTGAATGAAGGAAGTTTCTTGTTGATGCCAACATCCATGCCTCACTCTGGAGTGGAATACAACCGAGAAATATTGGGCGAAATTGATATGCGCGTCACTCAAATACCAGAGGTTGAACTCACTGTTGGAAAAGCTGGTCGGGTTGAGTCAGCATTAGATCCTGCGCCAGTTTCGATGTATGAAAACATCATCAATTACAAACCAGAGTATTTGGTAAACGCTGATGGTCATCGACAACGATTTAAAGTGGATAATGATGGGAATTACTTCACTCAATCTGGTGAAACACTCTCAGCTGATTCCATTCGAAAATTGGATTTGAAAGCAGCCGACTTAGTAGCCGATGACAACGGATTGTATTTTAGAAATTGGCGCGATCATATTCATTCTCCAGATGACATTTGGAATGAAATTGTAAGTGCAACTAACATTCCAGGAATCACATCTGCTCCCAAATTACAACCCATTGAAACTCGATTAGTGATGCTTCAAACGGGAATGCGCGCTCCAATGGGAGTTAAAGTTTTTGGGCAGGATTTAGCATCTATTGAAGCTTTTGGAATTGAGTTAGAAGACATTCTAAAATCGGTTCCTTCGGTGAAAACAGAAGCTGTTTTTGCCGATCGAATTGTAGGCAAACCTTACATTCATATCAACATCAAACGCGAGGAAATTGCTCGTTATGGCTTACTGATTGAAGATGTTCAAAAGGTGATTGAAACGGCCATTGGTGGTATGAATGTTACTCAAACTGTTGAAGGCCGAGAGCGCTATCCTGTTCGAGTTCGTTACCCGAGAGAACTGAGAGACGATCCCAAATCTATGAGTCAGATTTTGGTTCCAACACCAACCGGAGCTCAAATCCCATTGGGACAATTGGTTGATTTTGAATACAAACGTGGACCTCAAGCCATAAAAAGCGAGGGGACTTTTTTGGTGGGTTATGTGCTTTTCGATAAAAAAGACGGCTTCTCAGAACTTACGGTGGTTAACGATGCGCAACAAGTCATTCAAAAGAAAATAGACTCAGGTGAGTTGCAAGTTCCACAAGGAATCAACTTCCAATTTTCTGGAAATTATGAGAATCAAGTTCGTGCAGAAAAACGACTCTCCATCATTGTTCCAATCGTGTTGGGAATCGTGTTTTTGATCTTGTATTTCCAGTTCCGTTCGGTTTCTACATCACTGATGGTTTTCACCAGTATTGCTATGGCATTCAGCGGTGGATTTATCATGTTGTGGTTATTCGGACAAGATGGATTTGCCAATTTCTCGGTATTCGGAACCAACTTGCGCGATCTGTTTCAAATGCACACCATCAACTTGAGTGTAGCCGTTTGGGTTGGATTCATTGCCCTCTTTGGAGTTGCCACAGACGATGGTGTTCTCATTGCAACGTATCTCGATCAGAGTTTCAAACGCAATGCTCCCCAATCGACCCAAGAAGTAAAAGAAGCCGTTGTTGAAGCCGGTTTAAGAAGAATTAAACCAGCATTAATGACTGTGAGCACTACCATGATTGCACTACTTCCGGTATTGACCTCAACTGGCCGTGGTTCAGACATCATGATTCCAATGGCCATCCCATCATTCGGAGGAATGGCATTCGCATTGGTCAGCATCTTCATCGTACCTGTTCTCTACTCATTCAGAGAAGAACGCAAACTCAAAAAACAACAATCATGAAGCACATCATCATTCTTATATCCGTAATTGGAATGAGCATTTGGAGTGCTCAATCTCAGTCGCTATCTGATTATTATCAAGTGGCTGCTGAAAATAATCCGGGTTTAAAAGCGAGTTACAAAGCTTTTGAAGCATCTATGCAGAGAGTATCTGGTGCTCGTAGTTTGCCGGATCCCAATTTCTCGTTTGGCTATTTCATCTCACCCGTTGAGACGCGTGTTGGACCACAAATAGCCAAGTTTTCACTCACGCAGATGTTTCCTTGGTTTGGGAGCTTGAGAGCTCAACAAGATGCTGCTTCTTTACTCGCTGATGCGAATTATCAAAAGTTCATCGATCAACGTAATCACCTGTTTTTTCAGGTAGCTTCGTCTTACTACGAATTGTATGAACTGCAAAAGCTGATTACGCTTGAAAAAGAAAACTTGGAATTGCTAAAGGCCTATAAGCAATCGGCATTGACGCATTATGAAAATGGAAATTCAAGTATGGTTGATGTTCTTCGAGCTGATTTGTTACTGAAGGATTCTGAAACCAATTTGACCATTCTTGAACTGAAACATAAACCTTTAGAACAGCAGTTTAATCGCTTGTTAAACCAACCTGATTCTGTTGAAATTGTCATTGCTTATAGTTTATCTCCAACAGTTTTAGAATCAATTGAATCGGATTCTTTACTGGCAAACAATCCTGAAATCCAACAACTGGAATTGAAGCGACAAGCTAGCGAAGCCAGCGAGATTGCAGCTAATAAACAAGGGTTACCCAAAATTGGAGTTGGCTTGGATTATATGTTGATTAACGAGCGCTCAGATATGGCTACTTCAGACAACGGACAGGATGCTTTTATGCCCATGGTTACAGTGAGTTTACCTGTTTTTAGAAAGAAATATAAATCAGCCAAAGAAGAAGCCAGATTGATGGAAGAATCTTACTCGTACCAAAAACAGGAGGTTAAAAATCAATTGACAACCAGTTATGATTTGGCGCAATACGAATTGAAAAAACAAGAGCAATTGATGGTTTTGTACGAGCATCAAATTCACGAAACGCAACAATCGCTGCAATTGCTTTACAGCGCTTACAGTAATTCTGGTAAAAATTTCGAAGAAGTGCTACGCATGCAACAACAGTTGCTCAAGTACAGAAAATTGCAACTCAATGCGTTAAAATCAAATCTAACTGCTGCTGCTAAAATCAACCTCATCACCGCAAAAACATTTGTAGAATCAACAAAATAAATAGTCATGAAAAGTCTATTTCAAAATAAAGTTCTTTGGTTAGTTGGTGGAATCCTTTTGGGAGGAATCATCACCTATACCTTCAGTTCAGGCTCACATTCAGAAGCTGAACAAACGCATCAACATGATGCAAAAGAAACCACTTACACCTGTTCGATGCACCCTCAAATTCGTAGAAATGAACCCGGGCAATGTCCGATTTGTGGAATGGATTTGATTCCTGTTAGCGAAGCCAATGACGAGCAAAATCCAGATGCCGTTAAGATGTCTGAAACAGCAATGAAATTGGCCAATATTCAAACCACAATTGTTGGTAGTGAAAATACGAATAGTGGCTTGCGATTAACAGGTAAAGTTCAACCTGATGAGCGATTAACCGTTTCGCAAACGGCACATGTTGGCGGAAGAATTGAAAAACTTTTGGTTGATTTCACTGGAGAAGAAATTCGATCTGGACAAACCATTGCTTACATCTATTCACCTGAATTGGTTACGGCTCAGAAAGAGCTTTTACAGGCTTTTGAAAACCGTGAAGATCAACCTGAACTATTTCGTGCCGCGAAGGAAAAAATGAGAAACTGGAAGTTGACGGACAATCAAATTCAACAGATTATTGATTCTGAAAAACCGCTTGACTCCTTCCCTATTGTTTCTAACACCAATGGTTACGTCATCGAAAAATTGGTGAACTCAGGAGATCATGTGATGACTGGAGGAGCCATCTATAAAGTAGCAGATTTATCACGTGTTTGGGTGATGATTGATGTGTATGAATCGGATTTGAATTCGGTGAAAAAAGGAGATGTGGTAAACTTTACTGTTCCTTCTCTTCCGGGTGAGACTTTTCAAGGTAAAATCAGTTTTGTTGATCCAGTGATCAATTCCAAAACACGGGTAGCTCAAGCCCGAGTTGAAATCTCAAATACTCAATTGAAATTGAAACCCGAGATGTTTGTCAACGCAACTATCCTGCCCAACAAAAAAGCTAATAAAGAAACCATAACGGTTCCTAAATCAGCGGTGATGTGGACAGGAAAACGTTCATTGGTTTATATGAAATCTACTACAGAGCAAGGCATCTATTTCAACCGCAGAGAAGTGACTTTAGGCAATGAGTTGGAAGATGCTTTTGAGATTGAAAGCGGATTAACCGCTGGCGAAGAAATAGCCACCAACGGAACATTTTCTATTGATGCTGCTGCGCAATTAGCTGGCAAACCAAGCATGATGAACGTGTCGCAAACAGAAGCAAAAGGTGAGACCGTAGCTGAAACGCAACAAGATGTACCGGTTACTAAACAAGGTATCCAACAGATGCAAGCAATGTTCAAAGCTTATTTTTCAGCGAAAGAAGCTTTAGCCAATGATGATGAATCGGAAGCTAAAAGCCAATTGGCAAGTATGAATGAAAAGTTGAAAGCAGTAGATATGCATCAATTTCATGGTGAAAATCACATGACATGGATGGGCTATCAAAAGCAGCTTTCAACTGAATTGAAAACCATACTTGAAGCAGCTGACATTGAAAGCATTCGAAAAGCTTTTATTCCATTATCCAACAGCATGATAGGTTTGGCTCAACAATTTAAACCATTGCAAGAAACCGTTTACATTTTGCATTGCCCAATGGCTGGTAGCGATGGCGCTGATTGGCTGAGCGAAGAGGAAGAAGTACGCAACCCCTATTTTGGTTCATCTATGCTGAAGTGTGGTGGCGTAAAGGGTGAGATTGAGTGATTTAAAAAGTATCCAAATCTCCGTAGGTTAAATCAAGTGTTTCGAGTGGAAAATTAGAGCTGATATTCTTATAGCCAATGAGCCAAGAATCAATAGAAGAATACTGAATTGATAGAAAATTATAAATAGGGTTGGCTTCACTTACTTGAATAATGACTTTGTCGACCCCAATTTTTTGAGCCATTCGTTTGAGCCCTTCAACTGTTTTTAACACTTGCTCTTGTGAATTCACCTCCATATCGCCTACTAATAAGCCTCCTACAGGTTTAATCCAAACGGCTGTTCCATCAACATCCACGCAAAAGTTGGATGTGTAACTTTTGTAATCGAAATAGGCTAGGTTGCGAGAAACACCCACATTTCTGGTTGTATCAACAGACTGGATTGGCTTGTTCACCAATATGCTATCAGACAGTTTTCTTCGAATCCGATCTTGATTCTGTTTTTCGAACACTTTGGTTCTGCGAAAAATCTTTTCAGTTGGTAAAGTAGCTACTGGAATGGTAAAACATTTCATACGCTTTTCACCTTTCCATTGAAGTTTATTTACATACCCATATTCTGAATTTTGATTAGGAAAACCCCATACAAATCCAGCACCGAGTTGAGGTAAAATTTCATCTGTGAGCTTTCCCAGTTTCGTAAAGAGTCCTTTTCCTGCATGCTCGGGTAGTGTCATTGCATCGCCATATTGAAAAGACAATTCAGCCTCTCCCCTATATTCCATCAAAATGGGAATACATCCATGATAGGCAATGGGTTCTCCTTGAAAAAAGGCAAAATGACCTTGTGCACATACACCCTGAACAGGTGTAAAAAACTTAGCAATCAAATGATCACGTGTGAAGGTAATACCAAAAACACCTTCAAAAAGTGGAATCAAATGATGTACATTCTCTTCAGTAAGTTGTGTGTATTGATATGAATCAATATTGGCCATTTATGATGCATTCCATTTGGTTGTTAAAACTAATGTAAGGGTTAACACCAAATCTGTTTTCTATTCGATAATCTTGAGAGTCTTCAGGAAATAATTGGTCAACCGATAATTGTTTTTTATAGCCCACTTTTTCTGCTAAGTCAATAATCTCTTGGGTATAACTGCCATCTGGATAAGCCAAGCTTGTAATTTCTTGCTGAGTTATATTCTCCAAGTAATTTTTACTGATTTCGAGTTCTTTTTGGCAATCAGTGACTGAAACGCGATCCAAGCAATTGTGGTATAACCCATGAGATCCAACCGTAGCGTATGGAGATTTAGACAATCTTTGAATTTCCTTTTCATCCATCAATTTGAAATAGGGAAAATATACTGGATCATTCAAAAATCGATTGGACGACAAAATCTCATCCACAAGTCCCTTTTTCTGACTCCAACTTGCTTTTTTCAGCTCATCTTTCAGCTTAGTATTTCCACTCCAGAATTCATTTCCTTTTCGAGTGTATATCTCTCCATTAAGTAGAAGTTCACCTCCACCTGTGTATCTATATAAGTCCAATGCATCAGGCCATAAAACTTCATAGCCAGTACTTCTAATGGTTGTAATAAAAAAAGTGGCTGGCACTTGGAATTGTTCAAGAATTGGGAGAGCCTCAGTAAGGTTATTTTGATAACCATCATCAAAGGTAATGGCAACAGTAAGCTTAGATGGATGTGATACTCCTTGAAAATATTCGTCTAGTGAGACAACATGAAAATTTGATTTCATGTAACTGATTTGTTGCTCGAATTGAGTAGTAGAAATAAACCGAGCATTAATATCAAGTTTTGCATTTTTAGTCACTCCGTGATAGAGTAGTATTCGTCTTCCAGATGTTTTATTCGGTAATTTCCGATATCCGTATGAATATCCCCAATCTCGATACTTCCAAGTTGCTTTCTTGATAGCCTTTTTTGCAAGTGACATATCCAAACATACAACAGATTATTATTTGATTTAATCCTAGCTTAATAATCGTGGCATCTATTTTGTTTTAGTCTAAGTAATAATCATTTAATTCGCAGGTATGAAAAATTTAGTAGTTGCTGCTCTATTGACATTAATATCTCTTGCATTAGTAGCCAGTTGTATGTCGGCTGAGGAGACACAAGCCGTATCTGATACACCTGCCTCAAATAGTGCGAAAAAAACAGGAGTACCCAAACCTGAATCTGATTCTGCAACAATCATGAAGAAAATACACCGTTCCACTCATGTTAAAACAAGAGATTAATTCTGTTTTTAGCTCTAATGTGAAACAACTCTAGAAATGAAGTTACACAACAATCCAATTTATATGAAGCGTATTATTTCTAGTACCCC
Source organism: uncultured Flavobacteriales bacterium (assembly GCA_913045895.1). Lineage (GTDB taxonomy): Bacteria > Bacteroidota > Bacteroidia > Flavobacteriales_G > Salibacteraceae > UBA6049. The sequence goes on from CAJWSQ010000037.1 coordinate 9,503, forward strand.
TGTATTTTTAATACTTGTTTTTCTGAATACAGGATGCTTATCAGCCGAAGAAACCGGTGATGTAAAACGTAAAGGTGTTGCCACTGAAGAAGGGAATCCTCCAGCAAAAGATGATATCAAGAACCCCAGACCAACGTTCGAAAAGAAATTTGAATCAGAACTTGAGGCAAAATAAAAAAGCCATCCCTAGGGATGGCTTTTTTATTTAGTATTTAAAAGTCCTAATTAGAACTTAACCACTTTCTCAGTGTAAGAACCTACTGTTACCATATAAACACCAGCAGCACCTTGGATGTCAATAGTATTTAATCCGTTAACTGCTTTACCAGTGTAAACAACTTGACCGTTTACATTAGTTACTGCTACATCAAGAATCTCATTTGTGTTCTCAACTGAGATATTCAACATATTGTTCGCGAAGTAAGTTTTGATAGATGCGTCTTCGATAGACTCAATTCCAGTTGGATTAACATAAGTGTAAGTAACACAAACTTCGTTGTTAGAGTCATCTGCATCGTCTGCATAAATTGAACGTACACAAACATCAAAATCACCAACAGTTGTTGGTAATGAAGCTGGATCAACAGACATTGTTACAGTAATTGAGTTACCACCTTCAACAAATCCTGTAAAAGCACCATAAGCATTTGCTCCTCTTGGTAATACAAGACTTACTGTATCCAAGTTTCCGTTTACGCTTCTTTCAAAAGTAGTGAGGTAATGGAAAAAATCAACATCTGAATTGTTTCTAAAGTCAAATGAAACTGTGTCAATTGTGTTTCCTAATTCAATTTCGTTGTTAGCATTAACAACATTTGCTGGAGCTACAACTGATAAATTTGTTGCTGAAAAGTCTCCTTCTTCAAGAGTATACGCTACGCTTGCAGTATCATTAGTGTTATCTACATCCGCATCAGCATTACCGTTACCATTAGTACGGAATACTTGCATATAAGCAGATAATTCACGATTAGGTCCAACTGGATTTCCACCAATAGTTAAAGTTGAAGAAGCAATTAAACTCAAGTTACTCAAACGAGTAGCAAAAGAGTTAGGATCATTAGTTGTTGCATGATAGTTAATAGTATCAACTGTACCAGCAGTGATAGGAGCAGAAGCTATAAATCCAGGGGCTGTGAATAATGCACCATTAATTGATACAAACGCAAACACAGTGTCACCTGCATTGATATCAGATCCTTGATTAGACCATACGATACTGAAAGGACCAGCTGCACCATAAAGGTATTCACCATTAGCTCCTGTATCATAATTGATAGCATCTACAGCCAAATCAGTTTGAGCGAAAGAAGTAACAGCTAAAAATGAAGCTGCAATAAGTGTAAAGATTTTTTTCATAAAAAAAGTTTTATTGATTAGTTATTTTATCACTAATTAGATGATTTTGGAACGCAAGTATAATGAATATTCAGTTTTAGTTCCATTTTATAAATGTTAAATGGCTTTATAGCTTTTCAAAAACAGCTGTGACATTTATGATTGGTATGCTGCAAATCACTCAATAATCTTCACTTTATCAGAAAAACGCTCTTTGGGATTTTTGATCTTCAGCCGGATAACCCAAAGCTATGGTCAACCCCACTCTGTAGCCATCTGAAAAATGTAGAGGTTCTAATAAATCCACATTTTTAGGATCTCTGAATGTAGGAACAACAGATCCAATCGGGCAAGTACCCAACCCGAGCGCTTTGGCACTTAATAAGATGTTTTCAGATAAAATTCCCATATCAACAGAACTGTAGGAATTGGCTGTATCTTGAGCCAAAACAATCAATATTGGTGCTCCATGAAAAACACTAAAACCAGGATTCGCAGCTCTTGCAGCACTCCCTTTCAACTCAACTCCACTAGCTAATTGCGCCCTAGCTACAGATACATAGCGTTTATTAATCTCTTCCAATAACTTCGGATTTTTAACTACACGAATCTCCCAACTCTGCTTGTTCAACGCACTTGGGGCATAAAGCGCACACTTCAGTATAGTATCCAACTGACTTTTGGTCACCTGCTGATCGGTGTATTTACGGATACTTCTTCGAGTTAATATCGTTTCAATAGTTGCATTTTTCCCAGCCGTATCAAGTACTTCAGGCTTTTTATCTTGACAACTTACTAATGTGGTAACAACTGCTAATATCAATAAGATTTGCTTCATATCTATCAAATTGGATCTTGTAATTTCTGTTGGGTAAAAAAGTGAAAATTGAAAATCATATATGCCAAATACACGAACACCAAGTAATGTATATAGCCGTAATAGTTCAGTCCTAAAACCGCTAACGAAACGGTTATTATTTGTAATGTAATGAGTACTGTTTGTTTCACTCTAAGTGGCAAATCAGTTGATCTCCCCCAAGAACGTGGAATGAATATTTCGTTGATTTTACTGGAAAATCCGTTTAGAATTAAAATACTGTAAGACATGTATTCATGCTTGATTCCTCCTGCTAAACACATTATAGCAACAGCTCCAATCATCATTCCATAAAAGAGTTTCCCTGAATTGCTGTTCGGGCTAGATGGCATGTCGGTAGCCATGAAAATGGCGCCCAATAATACTCCAGCAATGGAGTAATTCGAAATGGAATCTTGAAACCATAAACTCAATGCGAAAAAAGTAACCAGTAAACCCGTTGGAATTTGCCAACCAATTCTTCTGCGAGCTACTAGATATATTCCTCCTAGAGCTAAAAACAAAATGGAGTATTCGCCCAAAGCGCCATTGGTATTGTAAAAAGTTGCATTTAAATAGTTGATGATTTCTCCCTGACCAAAAACCGAAAACGGATGAAGTTGATTGACTACGGTATAAGAACCTGCTGTCCAAACAGAGGCTGAAGTCATAACTACAGGGAAAAAGGCTACCATAAACTCGCGTCCAACCAATGCTGGATTGAACCTGTTTTTACCTACTCCACCCCACAATATTTTCCCGAATAAAACAGCCATTGCACCACCAAAAGCAACCATGTATAAAGGTGTATATGGCGATAATGTAAAAGCCATCAATGTAGCTGTGATTATAGCGCTTCCGTCTAGTGGTGAATTGGTTTTTTTCAAGAAAAACCAAGAAGCTAACCAATCGGTGATTAGTGCCGAACCGATAGCCGTTCCTATAACCATCATGGAGTATTTCCCATGAGCCAAATAGCTGAAGAACACCAATGGCAACATGGCTATAATCACATCTAACATCACACCCGAAACGCGCAACTTAGATGTTACAATTGGAGCCTTATATGTTGATGCTTTACTCATATCGCTACCGAATTTTGCAGTGATTTCAACAAAGATTTTCCTTCGCTGATGCTTTGCATCAAAGGCACATTACTCGGACAGATATACTGACAAGCACCACACTCGATACAATCGGAAAGATTGAATTGAACGTATTTCTTAGTATCGTTATCAAACTTGGCAGACGCATACTGCATGGGCATTAAATGCTGTGGACAAGCATCAGCACAATAACTACACTGAATGCAGTTGTTCTCTTTAGTTTCACTCTTTTTAAAACTGAGTACTCCTCCAGAAGTTTTAGTAATTGGTTGTTTCAAATCCGAAACAATATTACCCATCATTGGGCCACCCAAAACCACATCTGTTTGATTGAGGTCAATTCCCAGTTGGTTTAAAATATGCGAAACTGAAGTCCCGATTTTCACTCGGAAATTCCCATATTTTTTTGCTCCAGTTCCTGATACGGTTACAATTCTTTCAGTATTGGCTTTTCCGTTTTCAACGGCATTATAAATTGCCCAAAGTGTTCCAACATTACTCACCACAACACCTTCGTTTGCGGGAATTGATCCTTTTGGTATTTCCTTACCAGTTACCGCTTTTATCAGTTGTAATTCACCACCTTGAGGGTATGTATTTGGTAATAGTTTAAAACTGATGTCATCTGAAAAATCAATGCACGACTGAAATACCTTAACCAATTCACGATTCTGTTTTTCAAGAGCTATCACGATATTCTTTGCACCAAAAAGCTTAGCAGCGATGTGTGCTGCTCTCAAGATCTTTTCTGGCTCATCGCTCATTAAAGCATAATCTGCAGTGAGGTAAGGTTCACACTCTACGCCATTTATTATGAGTGTTTCTATCTGATTGGCATCGTATTTAATGTGCGTTGGAAATCCTGCTCCACCACTGCCCGCTATTCCAGCTAGTCGTATTTTATCAGCAATGGCGCTAGCCGACTCAATTTCTTTATTGATATATACCGTATTGGCGAAATCGTTCTGTATTAGAAGATGCGGCAAACCATTGATCTGGTAACTCAAATCAACAACTTCACCTGAGACTGGAGCGTGAACCAACGAGCCATCTTTACCTTTTGCTAATGGCAGTTGTTGCTGCACTTTTTGACCAACATTTACCAGTGGCTTCATTTCTCCGAAATAGGATTTCAGAGGCACGTAAAACAATTCAGGATCAGCCAGATTTGTTATTTCTATTTTCTTGGTTACACTCTTCAACGAAGGAATTTTCATGAACATAAAACCTCCTCTTCTAATGGAATACCGAAATTCACTTTTCTACCTCTAGAATCTACTACAAAACCAGATACACCCATCGCTTCTATACTGGGGATATACTTTTCATAGTCATCACCTGTAGCATACAGAGCTGTAGCTAAAACATCACCCTCAAAACTTGAATTTGAGATAATTACAACTTGCCTGATTGCTGATGGATATCCCGTTTTAGCATTAAGAATGTGACTATACTTTTGACCATCAATTTGCTTGAAATTATTGCCCATTCCCGAATATGAAAAGGCTTTATTAGATAGTCGAATGAGTTGTTCTTTATCGTCTCTTTTCAAAAAAGGAATTTTGATTTTCCAGTGCGGATGCTCGTAATTATTAAGTACTCGCATAGAACTACCACCAGCATTTATCAATGCATCTTTAATTCCAATATCGCGGATATAATCCATTGCTAAATCAACGGCAAAAGATTTGAGGAATGATCCCGTTATTATCTCCTGACCTTTAGCAATTCGAACGCGTTCACCATCAATTTCTATTTGTCTGAAATCTACTTTTTTCAGTACTGTATCGATTGCTGCTGATGTAGGAATTTCATTTTGTTTTTGATCGTAAAAACCCCACAATTTGAGCAACGGCATGGATGTAATATCATAAATACCATCAAACAATTCAGCGAAGTTTTTCAATTGTTGAATGAGCCACACACAAGTGTCATCAACATCAACCCAATTCCCCGCATTTTTATTGATTTGATCGATGTATGAACCCGAAGTATACGAGTTGTAATAGCGATCTACAACATCCATTACTCCGTAGATTTCCTCAAACAAAGACTCATCACAAGTGAAGGGCAGTTTCACTTTGATATTTGCATAAAAGCATCTCCGTTCTTGCGTAAGGTAAACCGGAATTTTATAAGCTGTCTGAGGCAGATTCTGCATTATCTGATTCAATTCGGGTTCTAGACTTAGCTTGCTTCATTACTTCGGTAACATCATCACCGTAGCGAACTATTTGATAATATTCTGTTTGATTGATAAATCTTCCTTGTGCTGAATCATACTTCAAATCTTCATATGAAAATCCATCTTCAAGATCTTTATTATAATCTACAGTTGGTTTGGGGAATATAGCATCCCATAGCTCAGAGAAAATCTTTCGATTTCCAAAGACCAACAACACAACTCCTATTATGTAAAGTACAAACGTTTTGATTCTGCCCATGAAGTCTTAAACTGATATAAACAGCCGAAACATACTAAGAATCGATTAGCTGAATAATCAGTTTTACCGGCTTTAAGAGTTTGTTAACCTCTATGATAGATTTGTACCATTTAGCAATAGAAATATGCTAAAACTAACCAACGAGTTCTTCAACTGTTTGCTTTCTGTGGTTCAAGCCCCACTCAATCATCGTATTGATTACTTCATTCAATTTTCTGCCCGATGGAGTTAGTTCATATTCTATTAAAACAGGTGTAGAATCATAAACCCTACGCACAACAATCCCATTCAATTCCAACTCCTTCAACTCTTTAGAAAGCATACGCGGAGTGATTCCATTTATCATTTTTTGGATGTCGGTAAATCGCTTATTCTCCCAAAGTAGAGAACTCACAATGGCTAATTTCCATTTACCTGTGGTTACATTCAAAGCATCTTTGAGGGCAAGAATGTATTCGTGTGGACATTCAATTCCATTAAAATAAGGCTTTTCCATGCTGCAAATGTAATGCACTATACTCAAGTATACTACTATACAATAGTATATCAGTATATTTTATATAGTTCATATCTGTAAGTTTGTACCCAGAAAATAAAAATTACGAAATCATGATATTAGTTACAGGAGCTACAGGAAACTTAGGTTCATTAGTTATTGAGAACCTTTTGAAAAAAGTAGATGCAAGTGAAATTGCAGCATTTGTACGTGATGCTGAAAAAGCATCAGACTTAAAAGCTAAAGGTGTTGATTTAAGAGTTGGTACTTATGACGATACTTCATCTTTAGATAACGCCATGCAAGGTGTTGACAAAGTTTTGTTGGTTTCAGGTTTGGATCCAAACAGATACGAACAACACAAAAACGTTGTTGACGCTGCTAAAAAAGCCGGAGTTCAATTTATTGGATACACGGGTGTTTCTATGAAAGACATCGACTCAGCAACAAATAAATTTATGGGAAGTCACTTCCAAACGGAAGACTACATCAAAGCAAGTGGATTGAACTATGCTTTCTTCCGCAACACATTGTATACTGAGGGTCTGCCTTTATTTTTAGGTGAAGGTGTATTTGAACAAGGTATCTTCTTACCAGCTGGCGAAGGAAAAGTTCCTTACGCATTAAGAACAGAAATGGCAGAGGCCATTGCAAACGTTTTAGCAGGTGATACAAACATCAAAGAAACGTATGAAATTACTGGTGCTGAAGCAGTGTCATTTGGAGAAATCGCTCAAATGTTAACTGATCTATCAGGTAAAGAAGTAGGATATGTTTCTCCTTCAAGAGCACAATTTGAAGAAGTTTTAAAAGGTGCTGGCGTTCCTGATTGGGCAATTGGTTTAGTTGCCGATTTCTCTGAAGATATTCGCGACAACCAACACAACGTAGCATTTGATCACCTTGAAAAATTATTAGGTAGAAAACCTGCAGATGTAAAATCTGTACTTAAAGGAATTTACAACCTGTAAGTTGCCATAAAAATCAGCTGTAGAGGTCGGAATTAACTTTCCGGCCTTTCATGCGTTATACTTGTTACATGAAAAAAATAGCTGCGTTTTGGGGTATTTTGATGTTAGTTGCTTTATCAACTAGTGCTTTTAAACCCGACACATCAACACCACCAGCAAAGGAGGAAAAAATGAAATTAGAAATATGGAGTGATGTAGCTTGCCCTTGGTGCTACATCGGAAAAAGAAGATTTGAAGAAGCATTAGATCAGTTTGAGCATGCCGATGAAATTGAAATTGTATGGAAAAGTTTTCAATTGAATCCGGAGCAAAAAACAGGTGAATTTGAAAGCACTTATGCTTATTTGGCAAACAAAATGCATACTTCAGAGGCACAAGCCAAACAAATGACCAATCAGGTTACTGAAGTGGCTAAAACTGTTGGTTTACACTACGATTTCGATCAAGTTGTAGAAGCCAATACTTTTAGAGCTCATCAAATGATTCATTATGCAAACACGGTTGGCAAACAAGATCTAGCTAAAGAAAGACTCTTGAAAGCTCATTTTGAGGAAGGTAAAAACGTGGACGATATCAATACGCTTTTAGACCTAGGAGTTGAAATTGGCTTAGATAGAAATGCGCTTAACGAAGTACTGAAAAACAACACTTACGCTTCTGCTGTAAAAGGTGATATTCAAGAAGCACAGCAAATTGGTGTTAGAGGTGTTCCGTTTTTTGTATTCGATAGAACTTACGGGGTTTCTGGAGCACAACAAGCTGATGTTTTCTTAGAAACATTGACTAAAG
>CAJWSQ010000038.1 GCA_913045895.1 uncultured Flavobacteriales bacterium
AAATCATCCATTAACATTAATCCTAATCTTCGATTTAGCTTGGATATTTCTTACATCATTAACTAGCACAATGCCTGAAGTATCATTAAAACGATTCATGATGAAGGCCAATTACTTGGCCGTATTCTATATGTTGTTTAGTGAACTGAGCTTAAACAAACCTCAAAAAGCCAATATTCCATTTCTGTTTTATGCTATTGGGTTTATCATCACAATGGTATACACGATATATCAACTGGCATCTTACGACTTTAATCCTACTGTTGCATTTATATTAAGTCAGCCATTTTTTGCTGAGCACACCGTTTATGGAGCTTGTTTAGCGTTTACTATCCCGTTTATTTTAATGGTTGTTGTTAAACCACAATTTCAGCTTACTACATTAAGTAGGCTTTTCTTTATAGGATTATTGCTTCTTCTTTTTGTTTCTATTTCAATAGCTCTGTCACGTGCCGCCTTACTAAGTTTAGCTGTAGCTTTTGGATTTTGGATTCTTATTCAGTTTCGGGTTAAAACATGGATGCTCTTACTTGCTTTGACTATTCTTGGAGCTGGAGCATATTCTTATCGCTTAAAGATTTACAACAAGCTTACAACCAACAAAGCCGTGAGTAACGATGGTAATGTGGTGAATCATTTTAATTCGGTTACAAATATTGAATCGGATGCTTCAAACTTAGAGCGAATTAACCGTTGGTTTTGTGCATGGGAAATGTTTAAAAATAAGCCGCTTACTGGTTTCGGACCTGGCACCTATCAGTTTCAATATGCTCAATTTCAATCGTGGCAACATAAAACATATATCAGCACCACACACGGGAATAAAGGAAATGCCCATTCTGAATACTTGAGTTATTTGTCGGAAACAGGAATTGTCGGTTTTCTTATCTTTTTGGGAATTGTCTTCTACTCCATTCATTTGGGATTAATCAACTATTATCAATCTACTGATCCAAAGGTTAAGTTCATTATACTCTCAGCCATTTTGGGGTTAGTCACCTTCTATTTCCACGGATTATTCAATGCTTTTAGCGATCAAGATGAAATGGCCTTTTTGTATTATGCTTCATTGGGCGTGATTTTATTAAGTGATATTCATAGAAGAAATCAGGTTAAGGCATGATGAGTAAGTTGTGGCGTTCACTCAAAAAAGCGGGGTTTCTATCCATTCCTTTTCTGGTGTTATTCTGTTTGCTTGAATGGTCGTATCGCGGGCAATGGATTGATTATTATAAGAGTTCATTTCATTACCTCAATCTAGATTTCAACAAAAAGAAACCTTCCATTTTAGTTTTTGGTGATTCTTTTACAGCTAACACAAAAGGGTATTTAGAAGATGTTAAAAACCAATTTAGAGATCGATATAACGTAGTCAATTCAGCGATTCCCGGAACAGCTCCACGTCAAGCTTATTACATGGCTGAGAGAAGAATTACAACCTCTGATCCTCGGCTAGTGATTTGTCAACTGTATTTGGGAAATGATTTATTGGATGAAGACTTACCTGTTAATTGGAATACACTCAGTTTCGAAAGGAATGTCTATTACTCTGTTTCTTCTGTTTTTCGAATAACCACTTTTATCAATTACAAGTTTGCACAAATCAGTACAAGCTTGAACAGTGATTTTGATGAAACCATCGAATCGAAATCAGATACTCTTTTCAATGCTGAACACTACTCTCCTCGCAAGAAGATGCTCTTCAAAGCTGCTCCTAATTACCTGAACGACACTTACTATTTAAATCCCCCCCTGCAAAAAGCATTTGATCGTACAATTGACTATTTAAAGTCTATTAAAAGTGAGGTTCCTGAAAACTGTGAATTCAGAATATTGGTCATTCCCGATGAAGTTTCTGTAAGTGAAAAATATGCACAACAAGCCGAATTATTGGGCGCAACTCGTTTTGAATTGGCAGATACTTACCCCATCATTCAGGCATTACAAAAAACATTTGAGAATCAAGTTTGGGATGCAACTCCTGTTTTCCAAGTAGCTGAACAGCAAGGGGAAACGGTTTTCTTCCCCAATGATGAACACTTGAATGCATTCGGACACCAAGTGTTGGGTGAATTTGTAACTCACCAAATACAAAATGAAATGCCATGGTAACAAACGAGATTTCAACGGGATATATACTTGGGGTTTCGGCATATTACCACGATTCTGCAGCTTGTTTGTTACATAATGGAAACATCGTTACCGCTATAGCAGAAGAACGCTTGACGCGCATTAAACACGATGAAAGCTTACCGATTCAAGCTATTGAACTTTGTTTGAACCAAGCTGGAATCACCATTGATGAAGTTGATGCTGTGGTATTTTATGAAAAGCCATTTGTAAAGTTTGAACGAATTCTAGAAACATTCGTAAAAGCAGCTCCTTTTGGATTTCTTCCCTTTCAAAAGGCATTGAAAAGCTGGCTAAAAGAAAAACTGTGGATTCCATCAAATATCCGAAAAGAACTGAATTACCAAGGAAAATTGTACTTCACAGACCACCATGAAAGTCACGCTGCTTCAGCTTGTTTTACGGCTCCATTTTCATCTGGTGCTTACCTGGTGATGGATGCTGTTGGGGAGAAAACCACAACCAGTTTCGGGGTTTTTGAAAATGGAAAATTAGAAGTTATTGGACTTCAAGAGTTTCCGAATTCTATCGGGATGCTCTACTCTGCCTTTACATATTACTGTGGCTTTAAAGTCAATTCGGGTGAATACAAACTCATGGGATTAGGTCCTTATGGAGAGCCGAAATATGTTGAATTGATTGAGAATCATCTGGTGAAAATTCAAGATGATGGTTCTATTGAACTCAACATGCACTATTTTCATTTTCACCGTGGATTGAAGATGATCAACGCTAAATTCGAAACATTATTCGGACAACAAGCCCGAAAACCAGAAAGCGAAATCACTTCATTTTATAAAGATGTTGCTGCTTCCATTCAGAAAGTTACGGAACAAATCATCTTGAAAATGGTGAAACATGTTCACTCGTTGACTAGTGCCAAGAATCTGTGTTTATCTGGTGGTGTGGCTTTGAATTGTGTTGCCAATCAAAAAATAGATGAACTGGGGTTGTTTGAAAACATCTGGATTCAACCTGCTTCTGGAGATGCTGGTGGAGCTTTAGGAGCTGCTTTGGCTATTCACGCAGATCTTGGAGGTCAAACTCCTACAACTTGGAATTCACCCTACACAGGAAGTTCATTTACTGAAGAACAAATCATTGAAGCAACTAATCGCTATAGTTTAAAAATCAATCATTTAGATTCAAGCTCACTCGTTAGTAAAGCAGCTGAATTATTAGCCAATCAAAAAAGCGTTGGTTGGTTTCAAGGAGGTGATGAATGGGGTCCGCGAGCATTAGGAAACCGAAGCATTTTAGCATCACCAACTGATCCTGAAATGCAAAAGAAATTGAATTTACAGATAAAAAAGCGGGAAGATTTTAGGCCTTTTGCTCCAGTAGTTTTAGAAGAAAAAGCCAAAGATTGGTTTGAAATCAATCACCCTATTCCATACATGCAATTTACAGTTCATTGCAAACAGCCTGAAAAGATTCAAGCATGCGTTCATGTAGACGGAAGTTCTCGCGCGCAAACGGTCAATCAGCAACAAAACGATAAACTCTACACCTTACTCCAAGAAATGGATCAATTAACTGGAGTTCCAGTATTGATCAATACCTCCTTTAACCAACGTGGCGAACCAATTGTGCACTCACCTGAAGATGCTATTCGTTGTTTTCTATCAACCGAAATGGATGCTTTGGTTCTGGAAAATGTAATGATCATCAAGTCTGAACAAGATCAGCTCAAACAACTGGAGGTTCATTATGCGTTGGATTGATTCTATTCTGAAAACGGCTAAAACCAACAGTTTAAAACCATCCAAAACAAGGTGGTTTGTTGTAATGATAGCTGTTTTATTGATTCTTGTGAATTACCGCTTTTACTTCAATTTAGAGTTACTCATAGGTTCATGTATCGTTGGAATCTATTTAGTAATCAGTTTATTTATCCCCAAAATAATTCAACCACTCCTCTATGGCTGGCTGGTTTTTGGTGGAGTTATAGGTGAAATTACCGGAACCATTCTTTTAGCAATTGTGTATTTTGTGGCCGCTTGGCCGATGAAGGTTTTCATTCCCAAAGCGAAAGCAAAAGGATGGATAAAACCTGAAACGACTGAAAAAGACTATCAAAAACCGTATTGATGCAGAAGATTGAAATTGTACGAGAATTTTTTGTCTTTCTTGGAAAACGCAAGAAATACTGGCTTATTCCGCTAATTGTAATCTTGGTCTTATTAGCTGTATTGATCAATTTAGGTGAAGGATCAGTTGTTGCTCCCTTAGTTTACCCGTTCTAAGCGATACAGCATATTGTCTTCTGTCAATCCTTTTTTTCGAACGATTTCAATCAATGTAAATCCTTTATCCAAAGCCAATTGCTGAATGCGTTCAAAATCGCAATCATCTGATAAAGTCATTAAGATTTCACCCGATTCATTTCGCTCAATCAGTTGCAGATAAAGCTTTTTGAAGTATTGAAAATCATCACCGCAAAACCACATATTGTCTTCCACTTTATCTGGGTTCTTCGGGTAAAACGGTGGATTGATTAAAATCACATCAAATGTTTCGGTGGGAATTTCTGCAAACAAATCAGATTGGACAACAGTCAATTCTATGGAATTGGTTTTAGCGTTTTCAATCAAGTTTTGAACGGCAATGGGATTGATGTCTGAAGAAGTAACCTGAGCTCCTTTTTGCGAGGCTGTTAAACTTACCACTCCACTTCCACAGCCCAACTCGAGAACACGCTTCCCTTCTACTTTATTTTCATTGATCCAATTCAGTAATAGCTTGGTACTGGTGAAATAGCGAGGATGAAAAACACCATCAGGAATAGATAATTGAATGCCATTATACTCAAAGCGATTATCCACTTTTATGATCTGTTTTAACAATGGACCAAAAGCTCTGAAAATGACTCTTTTTATTTGCTTGCGCAATGAATTGGGCATGTGACAAATGTAACCATATCCACTTTCGCTGTTTCTGTAAATAAATCCTTTATTTGTTAGATGAATAAATGGGTTTTCTACTGCTTCTTAACCTTGGGGATCGCTTGGCGATTCTTCCATTTTGGTGAAGCAATTGATGACCCGCACGGTTGGCGACAATCTGAAACAGCCAATTACATTTATGATTTTGCCGTAAACGGAATCGACCTACTTCACCCTTCCGTTTGTTGGTTAGGAAATCATAAAACACTCTTATTGGAATTTCCTTTACCCGAAGCTATCGTTGCTGTTTTGTATCAATGGTTTGGAGAAAGTCATATTTGGGGAAGGCTCATTTTCTACCTCTTTTTTCTCGGAAGCTTGTATTATTTCTACCGATTAATCGCTTTAATATCCAATCAGTTTATTGCTCAAACAGCTAGTTTGGTTTATTTATTCATGCCGTTAAGCTTATTCTACTCAAGGGCGCTACAAGTCGATTTCACTGCCTTGTTTTTCTGTAATATGATGACGGTATTTTTCATCCAAAATATGCGGAATGGCAACCGAGTCCACTTCATTTTAGGAATAGTTGCTGCAGCGCTAGCCTTTCTTATTAAGATTCCTTATGCTTTTGCTTATTCCGTTTTTCTCATCTTCATTATCCTACAAGAAAAACGGTATGCTTTTGTGTGGAAGAACTGGTATTGGTTGGTAATTCCTCCAGCTTTATTTGCTATTTGGCAATGGTACTCTTACCAAACCAATGCTGCAGCTCCTGATTGGGAATACATTATCGGGTACAGAAAGTTTACAGACAATTCAGCTTGGTATTTTGGAGATCTTAACCATCGACTAGATATCAATAATTGGATTATCCTAAGAGATCGTTTCTACGATGAAATCCTAGGGGTTTCAGGACTGCTTCTGTTTACTATTGGACTTATTCGATCAATACTCAAAAGACAATACATCTTCCTGGTTTGGTTTTTGGCAACTGTTCTTTACGCTTTGATTTTCTTTAATCTAAACCGCAACCACAATTATTATCAAATTCCATTCATTCCCATTTTAGCAGTTTTTATTGCATTTGGATTTGATGCTTTTCGTTCTTTATTGGGTAAAATCAATCCTACGATTATTGCTAGCTTCTTATTGGTTTTGTTTGCTTATGAATCCTTACAGTATTCAGAGAACAACTACTACATCATCCAACACAACTTTAATGAAGTTGGTCAACACGTACAGTCTAGAACTGCTCAAGAAGACTTGGTGATTTTCAACTATTACGACCTAGATAGTAAATGTCCGCTATTCCTTTATCAAGCCAGAAGAAATGGTTGGCAATTGCTCAGTTGGGGATTAACCCCTACCCACATTTCAAGGTTGAAAAATGAAGAAGGAGCCGCTTATTTTGCTTGCATTCGAGACCAACCTTGGGATGGTGACGTTGGTGAATACCTCAGTCAATTTCAAATGGAAGAAATTGATTTGAATGCAAGTGATCAGCATCTCTATTTCTACGATTTAAATGCTTTTGTAGTCGAAAATGAATAAAATAGGGGTGCATATTCGGTTAAAGCATTGGGTGAAAAACCTGTTGGTTTTCATTCCTGCTGTTTTTGGGCTTACTATCCATGACCAATGGTTCGTATTGTGTATTGCTGCACTCTCTTTTTCTCTGATGGCTTCTGCCGTTTATATTTTCAATGATATTGCTGATTGCCAATGGGATAGCAACAATCCCACAAAAGAAGATGTGATTCATGCTCATCTGATTAAGCCTTATTTACTGGTTGGTAGTTTATTAGCTCTTATTTCACTTACTATTTCGTTTGCACTCCTTCCGCTATTGGCTACAGCAACAATATTCGTCTACCTACTTATCAACCTGGTTTATTCACTGGGTGCAAAAAACATCCCTTATTTCGAAATGTGCTTTGTGATTTTGGGCTTCTTACTTCGTATACTATTAGGATCTATTGTGAGTTCAACTCCCATTAGTAATTGGCTGTGGATTGAAGTCACACTCATTTCTGGATGCATCATCGTTTTTAAACGGCTAAAAGAAATTCGGTTATTTCATCAAGGAATCCATGTTCGAAAAGTAGTTTCAACGTACCAAGAAAAGCACTTTAGAAATCTCTTTACGACATTGATGCTTGGAGTGATTATCGTATACACACTTTATTGCTGGTTCTACTCTATTGTTGAATTGCCTTTTCACTTGCCTTTTATGACACTCATTCCGGTACTTTACGGAGCTTTCTATCTTTCAAAATACATCTACGGAAATGTTATTCCCGATAAAAACCCTGTGTATCTATTTCTAAGCGACCCTATTCTTATCGGTTGTGCGTTGGTTTGGATTTCGATGTGGATATATTTGCTCTATGCCTATTAAAACCCACATATCAGGTTTCGGAAAGTTCCCATCCTCAATAACATATTTAATTGATGTTGATGGAGAAAATCCAGGCGGAGACTTCATTTACCGAGGAAATGGCATGAGTTACGGTGATCTTTCTTTTTCGGAAACTACACTTTCAACACGCAAACACAATCAGCTCATTGAGCTCAATTTAACTGCAGGATATGTAAAAGTAGCCTCTGGAATGCTGTTGCTCGATTTAATCAAATTACTTTTTGAAAAGGGGTATACGCTACCTGTTTTGCCAGGCACATTATACATCACTGTTGGTGGAGCAATAGCAAATGATGTCCATGGAAAAAACCATGTTCAAAAAGGAAGTTTCGGACATCACATTATTGATTTCAAACTTATTACTGAAAATAAAGAAGCGCTAATTTGTAATTCAACTCAAAATGCTGAGTTGTTTCAACATACCATTGGCGGATGTGGATTAACAGGGTTTATCAGTGAAGCTACTTTGAAGATAGAACAGCTAAAAGGAAATACTATTCATGAGAAAAGTACACCTATAAAAGGGTTGAGTTCAGCAATTAAAGCACTTCAAAATAGCGATTCCTTGTTTAAAATCGTTTGGTTAAAAAACAATAATCAAGGTGTATTATTAGAAGGCGATTTCACAGATAATAAAACTGAAAAAATCCATTTTAAAAACCCTATTACTGTTCCTTTTCATTTTGGTGGAATCTTAACTTCCAAACCTATCTTATCATTCTATAATCAACTGAAATTCAGAACTTCTAAATTTGAAAAAGAAACGGCTATTTATCCTTTTTTGTGTCCGTTAGATGCTGTTAAGGATTGGAATTTACTTTATGGCCCCAAAGGAATTATTCAATTTCAATTTACAGTTGATCAAACACTCATTGAAGCAGCCGTTAATAGCGTGTTCAATTGGGTGAAAACATCACAATATACTGTGTTTTTAGCGACCATCAAACAGTTTGGAACTCGGTCTTCATTAGGTTCTATATCTTTCCCAAAAGAAGGATTCACATTCACCATAGATGTGAAATACACGGCTGGATTAGAAAACCAGTTACAGCAATTAGCCGATAAAATCATAGATCAATATAGAGGCCGATTTTATTTAGCAAAAGATAGTTTTCTCACTTTTGATCAATTGAGTCGATCTTATGCTGGATTTAATGCATTTGTTGACTTTGTACGAAATAACAAACAGCTGAAATCAGCATTTTCAAAACGAACTGGAATACATTCATGAAAAACGTTCTCCTTTTAGGTGCTAATTCAGATGTTGGTAAAGCTTTGGCTATTGTTTATGCTCAATCTGGCTATGCGCTTACATTGGCAAGTAGAAACACAACAGAATTAGAGCAATTTGTAAAGCAAAACAACCTTAAAGCTACTATACTTCCATTTGACGCGACAGACCTTGACAGTCATGCTACTTTCTATCATCAACTTGCTGAAAAACCATCGGTAATTGTCTGTGCATTTGGTTATTTAGGCGATAATTTGATAGCCAACACCAGTGAAACAGAACGCAACAATATTCTAATGACCAATTTCAACGGAGCGGTCTCCATTCTTTCTATTGCAGCTGAAGCAATGAAAATACAAGGAGAAGGAATGATCATCGGAGTTTCATCTGTAGCTGGAGATCGTGGTAAAGGTTTAACCGTTTATTATAGTGCTGCTAAAGCTGGATTTACAGCTTATTTATCGGGACTGCGAAATCAGTTAGTCAATCAAAACATTCATGTGATGAGTGTGATTCCTGGATATATTTCATCCAAAATGATTGCACATTTATCAACACCAGCCTTACTCACCAGTTCTCCAGAACAAGTGGCACAACAGATTTACAAAGCGCAACAGAAAAAAAGCAACGTCATTTACGTGAGTAATATTTGGAGACTTGTGATGTGTGTAATAAAATTCATTCCTGAATTCATCTTCAAAAAACTCAAGTTGTGAGTGCTAAAATTGCCTTTTTTGATTTAGACCACACACTAATCAAAGTGGATTCTATGTTGGCTTTTGCTAAACATGTAAATGGTAAAAAGGCGTTTTATTTTTCGTTGTTATCGATTCTACCGAAATACGTACAAGTGATGTTGGGACTTCGTTCTCATCAAGCATTAAAAGAAGCATTTCTTGAGTTTCATTTTAAAGGTCTTTCTGTTGCTGAATTAGAAAAACAAGCACAACTGTTTATCCCTTTCTTAGATCGACATCTAGATAAAAAACACTTCCAACACTTAACGGATTTGAGAGGTGAAGATTATGAAATCTGCATCGTTTCAGCTAGTTGCGCTACTTGGGTTAAACCTTGGTGTGAACATCATGGGTATACATTCATCGCTTCTGAAATGGAATTCCAAGAAGGAAAATTCACGGGGAAATTAGCTAGTAAAAACTGCAAAGGACAAGAAAAAGTCAAGCGAATAAATACTCAATACAACCTAGACAACTACTCTTCTATCAAAGCTTTTGGCAACAGCAAAAGTGACCGCTACATGTTGCAATTAGCAAAGTAAATTATTCGCTGTAAAACCCTTGTATCTCTGGTTGACGGTATTTCCAAAACTTGTGCATGGCTTTGATTTCATACGGGTAATGATATACGCCAGTTTTATATCGCCACGAAGCGGTTTTTTGCAATACCTTCTTCTTCCAACCTGTGATTTTGAAATCAGATTGTGTTGGATAAGCGCCATTTAGAACTGTTTCAAAATTCCTGATCTTATCAACCATTTGTGGTGTTAACCAGGGAGTTAGAGGGTTTTTTCGCAGGTCAAAATTCTCCCAAGATGGTGATAGCCAGTCTTCTAAATTCTCTGGAAACTTAAATCCTTGAGAGGTAATGGTTTCATACAATTCTGTTCCTTCCGTAGGAACTGGACTGTATAAATAAATGATGATTTCAGTATTGGGATTGATAGACTTGATTTCTTTGATAAAAGCAATATCACTATCAATTTGACGCATCACTTGTTCTTCAGAATCGGCTGGCATACCTAACACAAATGAATACTCAGGAATGATTCCAAACTTTTGCATGCGAGCAGCAAAAGAACGAATTTGCTGCGCACTTTGTGTCCCTCCTTTATCCATCTGACTCAGCACTTCATCATTACCCGTTTCGGCTCCTAAAAAGATCATTTTTAGACCAGAATCTCGCAAAAGAGCTAAATCATCATCACTGTATTTATTGATAGTATCAATGCGACCTTCACCCCACCAACTGATACCCATACCGTTGATTTTGGCTGCAAATTCAACCGTTCTTCTACGAGATGTAAAGAAGTTGTTGTCGTGAAATTCAATGGCGTCAATATCGTATTTGTCTTTAAACCATTTCACATCACTCATGATATTATCCGCAGATTTCCCTTTCCAACGCGCATTATATAAAGGGACTACAGCACAAAATGAGCAAGTAAACGGACAACCAAAACTAGAGTGATAACTCAAGGTTCGCTCCCCCATGAAGGTTTTGGCTATATAATTTTCAAGTGGATAAGATTCATTCAGTTTTCCATAAGGCAATGCAGGAAGTTCATCTTGATTAGGTAATTTATCCTTCTTATTTCTGATGATTTCTCCATCAACTTTGTAAATCAAGTTGGGAATATCTTTCAATTCCTCTCCAGCTTTACCTGCTTCTAATGCCTTAACCAAAGTTGGAAAAGCAATGTCAGCTTGTGCATCAATGATGTAATCAACAAAACCTGAATTTAATGCTACTTTATATTGATTGGAAGCAAAATAACCTCCCCAAAATATGGTTACCTCCGGGTAATTCTCACGAATGTACTTGGTATAAGGAATAGCTTGTCTCAACTGTGGACCAGGCATTACAGTTGATCCAAAATACTTGTATTGCCCAGTATCTAGTAATTTCTTGATAGTCTCTAGTGGATCTGTTTCCATATTTCCATCAACAAATGTGTATGGAAGTATTCCATCTATTGATGCTCCAACTTGTAGAATGCTGTTTGGAATTCGATGTTTCTGATTGGCAGATCTGGGATTGAATAAAATGAGCGAGTTTTTGGTGCGCAAAATGAGGTCTTTTGATTGATAGACTCCAAATTTAATGCGGAAGATGCATAGTTCAAAAAAAATCCGGAAGTCTTGTAAATTCAGGAGGTTCTAACCATCTTGCATACTGAAATCTACCCAGTATGTATTCCAAGCAAAAAATCATCCTCTATAATCCCAAAGCTGTATTCTTTGACATGCCTCTAGCCTTGTTGGCCATTGGTTCTGCACTTGATGCTGATCAATACGAAGTCATTATTGTTGATGGTAGAATTGAAGATGATCCGTTAAAATTGATTCAACAGCACGCTGATGAAGCTATTTGCTTTGGAGTAACCGTTATCACTGGCGCGCCCATTAAAGATGCCTTGTTTATTTCTGAGCGTGTAAAACAACTCAATCCCAATTTACCAGTGATTTGGGGAGGTTGGCATACTTCACTATTCCCTACTGAGCCTATGCTAGACCACTCGTTTATTGATATCACAGTTCAAGGTCAAGGTGAAGTTACGTTTTGTGAATTGGTTGATGCATTTTCTCAAAACACTTCATTAGAAACTGTAAAAGGGATTAGTTATCGTAAAGAAGATGAGCTTGTTAAGAACCCACCTAGACCATTAACCCCAATGGAGAACTTTGATAGAATCAACTATGATTTGATTGATGTAGAACGCTACTTCGGGGGAAAAGGAAAACGTCAATTCGACTATATTTCTTCGGTTGGATGTTTTTACCGCTGTTCTTTTTGTGCCGATCCATTTGTGTATCAAAACAGGTTTCAAGCCATTTCTGCTGAGAAAATGGTAGCTGATTTAGCATACTATCAGGAACAATATCAATTTACCGACTTGAATTTTCAAGACGAGACATTTTTCACGAAA
This sequence comes from uncultured Flavobacteriales bacterium, assembly GCA_913045895.1. GTDB lineage: Bacteria > Bacteroidota > Bacteroidia > Flavobacteriales_G > Salibacteraceae > UBA6049. The sequence goes on from CAJWSQ010000038.1 coordinate 12,336, forward strand.
CCTAAACGCATCAAGCAATTTGCTGAAGCTATTCTAGAGCGTGGATTGAAATTTTCTTGGGCAGCAACCATGCGTGCTGACCAAGGTAATCGACTATCGGATGAAGTTTGGGAATTATGCAAGAAAGCGGGTTTGCGTAGGTTGTTAATTGGAGTAGAATCCGGTGCTCAAGAAATGATGGACTGGATGAAAAAAGACATCAAAATCACACAGGTATTCTATTGTGCTGATAAGTGCAAAGAACTTGGTATTGATGTAATTTTCCCTTTCATTGTTGGTTTCCCAGGTGAATCAGATGACAGTATTCGAGAAACGGTAAGTGTGATCAAGCGATTGCGCAAAAAAAGTAACGGATTTGAAACACCTATCTTCTATTTCAAACCCTATCCTGGTTCTGAAATCACGCAAAATGTGGTGAAGAATGGCTACGAACTCCCTAAATCTACCAAAGAATGGGGTGAGTTTGATTATATCGGTTCATCTGGACCTTGGGTTAGTAAAGAGAAAGAAGAGTTCTTTGAAGCCTTTAAATTCTATTTGAAATGGGGCTATAACAAACACGCTTCCCCTCTATTGAAACCGCTCAAAGCAATCAGCAAGTGGCGTTGTGAAACAGAACAGTTTAAGTTTCCGATCGAAAAAGCCATTATTGAAAAGTTGAAACCTGCACAACAATTATCCTAAATCCATTGAAGTTCATCTTAAAATATTACTGGCTACTCGTTCCTGTACTTTGTTTCTTAGGAATTCGGTTCGGGTTTGACTTTGATGGGCTCTACGGCCAAGATAGCTATGAATACCACCGTTTCACCGATGCTGTTCAAAACTACCTGCTTACAGGTGAACATCCGGGAGCTTTCTTCTGGCCTGTCAACTATCCCTTAGTTGCCAGTTTGATGAGCTTTCTCACAGGAACATCATGGGCACTCCAATTGGTTTCTTTCTGTTCATTCACAATTGTTTTATTCCTGCTTAAAAGAATACTAGACTCAGAATATCCAAACAATCGAATAAGTAGTTCATATGTGCTAATCACTACCGTTTTAAGTCCTTATTTCTTTAGAGCTTCACTCCTACAAATGAGTGATATGCTAGCTACATTGTTTGTATTGCTGGCTATTGTTAATTGGAGGAAATACAATACCACCAATAAAAATCAATACGTTTATGTGTTTGCTGCTATGGCAGCGCTTGCTTTTTTCACTCGTTATGTAGCTATCCTTTTGTTGATTCCTTTCGGAGTACACTTGCTAATTCATTTTTGGAAAGGGAAAGCAGTAAAGCCATTTTTGATTTCAGTGGTGATTTTTGTACTCGCGTGTCTACCTCAATTCATATTTCAAACTGACTCTATTCAAGACTACACCTATCAGCTAACTATTCTAGATTGGGATATCGCTAATTTTTTTCAATCTCGATTTTCAACCAATAATGGGCAACTAACGCATCCATTCATCAATTTGATGTACGTGTTTTCACCGCTTTTGCATCCTGGATATTTATTGAGCGGCATCGGCTTGGTTTTTTTCATGATACGTTATCACTCCAAACCATTAAGACTATCTTTATTTCAAAAGCTGCTATGGATTTCTGTAATTACTTACCTCTTCTTTTTGGGTGGAATTCCCACACAAAACATGCGTTTTTTCATCACCGTTTTCCCACTTGTTGTAATCGTTTTATTCAACGGGTATAAATTAGCTGTTGAGAAACTGTCCCAAAAGCTATTTGTGATTTCATTCATCATAGCAGCCTTGCTTCAAATCACCTATTTCAGTATTAGTTTCAGCAAACTCTATGCAAGACATCAGCTTGAAAAGTCCATTTCAAATTATATTTTAGAGACATCTGGAGATACTCCTGTTTATTGCTTTGCAGTTGAAGGCATGCTGCAAACACGAGGCATTAATCGCCCTATAAAAAGCTTGTATTACGAGCAATTTAATGACTTTGAATCTGGGGCTTTACTGGTGTTTAATTTGGAACAATTTGAATATCAGTGGAAAGATGAAAACCCAATGATTAATTGGAATCGAATTCAAGAAAACCATCAAGTTATCGAAATGCAAGACTTGGGTCAGGGATGGAAAATTTACCGCATTGAATAATCGCATACTCTATATCACTCCTGGTTTTCCTTCAGACGAAAGCGACACATCGTGCATTCCTGCTTTACAAGAGTTTTTTGAGGAATTGAAAACCCGAAATATTGATCCGCTTGTTGTTGCACTGCATTACCCTGCATCTAAAAATTACTCGTGGAAAGGAATTCCTGTTCATGCATTGGGATTGAACAATCCTCATCCGGTCAAACAATTGTGGCAGCAAACAAAGATCTCAAAGCAAATTCAGCAATTAGCAATCAAACATAAAGCTGAACTGGTACATTCTTTTTGGATTGGTGATGCAGCTTGGTATGGACAAAACATGGCCAAAGCACTACAAATACCACATGTGATAACAGCTATGGGACGTGATTTTGAATCTAAAAGCTACTATAAACGAGTAATCAAACAGAATCCCAAAATTGTTGCACTAAGTGCTTTCCACGAATTGAAACTCAAAGAAAACGGATTGCAACCAAATCAGGTTATTCCACATGGATTATCTCCCCGAAAATCAACACCAATTAAGAAGTCAATTGACCTTTTGTTTGTTGGATCACTCATTGAATTGAAACACCCCTTTGACTTCATTGAATGCTGTAAGCAATTGAAAGTAAACGGTTTTGAATTTCAAGCGAAAATGATTGGTTCTGGTCCACTGGAAAAGAAAATTCTTGAGAGGATTAACTCCTATGGACTTGAAAACAACATCCAATTGACTGGTCAACTTTCGCGAGAAGCAACATTCGAAATCATGGATCAATCGAAAGTATTGTATCATCCTTCGCGTTATGAGAGCTTCGGAATGGTGATATTAGAAGCCATCCGCAGTCGAATGCATGTAGTTTCATCTCCAGTTGGAATTTCACCTGAGATTGAAGGAGTTCATTTGGTTGAGAATTCAGATAATGCAGCAAAAATTATTCAAGCACTTCTTGACTCACCTGCTCCTGAGTCGCAATTACCTTTTGCCATTGAAAATACCGTTGATCAATACTTAGCAATTTATCAATCACTTCTGAAAGCGTAACCAAGGAAACGGATTGCGATTCCCTTTGAACTTATTCCAAATGCTTGGTTTGTATAACTGTTCGAACGCTTTGAAATTGTCGCGAGTATGATGGTTATAATTCGCACTCAATGCTGAAAATCCCATGGATGTGTAATAATCAACTGTGCGTTGTTTAGCTGATTCAGCCTCTTTTTCAGAGGAATAAACAGGACTATCCAACACATGAATTTCTCCATTAGCTGTTAACAATGGGGTAACCGTATTCAATAACTCTACGATATCTGGAAAGTACTGAATGGATGCATTGAACACGATCAAATTAAATGCAGCCTTTGGGAACAACGACAAATCCTCAGTAAATACCCATTGAATATTGGAATTGGGAAATAAATGAGAGGCTTGTTTCAGTTCGGTTACGTTCACATCTTGAGCAACAACTTCAAAGTCTCCAGATTGAGCCATGAAGTTTGAAAACCAACCGTTTCCACAACCTATTTCTAGTATCGTCTTCCCTTTGAAATCTGTTAAATAGTTGCGATAGCGTTGAGCAGTTTCTGCACGCAACTTCCATTCTTCAACATGAGCTCCAATTGATAGATAAGGCAACGCTTTGACTTCCTCATCAGACAAAATGCGTTCTTCTTTTTCACGCAATGCCACATACAACTGTTCGAAACTGGTTGATTCCGATTGTTTATGTAGGAATGTTACGCCACCTTTTATTTCTCCGTTAAACTTCATGACTGGATGCGCATCAAGGTATAAGCTGCATGTGCTTTGGCTTTGTACATCAAATGTTTGCTGTATTGTTTATTACGGTAAGCCAAACTCGATTTCCACGTATTGGCAATGTAGCGAATGGCCGATTGGTAATAGGCATCAGAATAAGGCATTTCAAACACGGTATCACGATCGGTTGTTGTAGCCCAATCGTTGTTCGAAGTGATCTTGTCCTCTACTTCTTGATACAATTCTGTGCCTTTGATTGGATAAGCCTTGGTAATGGTAAATTCGTCTGGTGGTGCTACTTTCAAATGATTCGCAGTTTCTTTAATATCTCGATGCATTTCGCCCGGATAGCCTACCATAATAAACGTTCCAGCTTCAATGCCGTATGATTGCGAAAGCTTAATTTTCTCTCGAACTTCATCAACAGAAACACTTCTGCGCATGGCATTAATCACATCTTGCGATCCGCTTTCAGCGCCAATCCAAATGCGGAAACAGCCCATTTCCTTAAGCATTCCAAGTATCTCATCATTCAGTCGCTCTGACCTGGAAATAATCTCAAAATCAATTTTCAAATTTCGCATTTGAAACTCCTCATAAAGTTCACGAATCCACTTAAACTTAACAGTAAAAACATCGTCTACAAACCAAAGTGCTTCAACTCCATACTCCTTTTTTAAGTATTCGATTTCTTCTGCAACTTGATGAGCTGGTCTCCTGCGGTAACTCCTTCCGTATACGGCTGTACTACACCATTTGCAAGAATATGGACAACCTCTTTGAGATGAAATATTAACCGTTGCTTTACCGTGATATTTCTTCCATATCGAGAGGTATTGCTGTAGATCTATCGATTCACGATCGGGCAAAGGCAAATCCGATAAATCTTTCATTTTTACCCGAGCTGGAGTTTGAATAATCTGTCCGTTTTGTTGAAAAGCAATGCCTGAAACAGCATTCCAATCAGAGTTGTTTTGAATAGCTGTAACCAACTCTTCGGCCGATTGCTCTCCTTCTCCAATTATGGCTACATCAAAGCCATTTTTCAAGTAGTGATTTGATTGAAGCGTTTTTTTCCCTGGTTTTTGTCGACTCAGTGAGTCCACTGTGTATTTTCCTAATGTTTTGCTTCCACTATTGGCGACGACGGGATCCGCCAGTATCCCTCAGAAGCGACGAAAATTAA